>JBDTSA010000222.1:0-4619 GCA_039931335.1 Acidobacteriota bacterium | reverse complement strand
GATCACCCGCACGGTAATCCGGGTCGATTCGATTGTACTCGTCCCAAAGCTGCTGCTTTGCTTCTTCGCTCGGGGCGGTCCCGTTTATATGAAGAACGCCGTCGCCTTCGCTCAATTCGTAGCTTGTGCCGTTCTGGTTCGCGAGCTCAAGTATCGTTTGATATTTTTCTTGTAAAGACATTTTACGTGTTCCTCCTTGCTATTTGCCTTTTTGAAGCTGATTGTTTAGTTTGCCCGCGCCGGATTCATTAACGACCTTAACGCATTCCGCAAACTTAGCCTCCGGAACAGTTCCGGTAAGAGTAACGGTGCCGTTAGCGATCGCCACCATCGCTCCCGTACAGCCCGCCTTCTTTAGGTTCTCTTCGACCTTGCCCTTCAGCATCGGATCAGCTGGTGCCGGGACCGGAGTCGGCAACGGTCTCAACGTCGTGCTATTAACAACCGACTTGACACCTTCAACGCCCTTTGCAGATGCCTCGGCTTTGTTCTTAACCGTAATATCTGCGACCTCGCCGCTAAGAGTCGCGACGCCGTCTTTTACAGCGGCCGTAACACCCGTTACGTTATCAGCAGCGAGTTTGGCGGCGACGGCCTTCTGAATGTCCGCATCGCTCTTGCCGCACGCCACCAGGAACGCAACAGCGGCTAAAGTAATAACCGTTAGAAATTTGATTCTCATTTTCCCTCCCGAGACTATCTGGATTAGAAACCAGCCGGCAACGCCGGCGAAAAAGAACAAACGCTCAGTCAAAAAGTAAGCGATCTAAATTAATCGTATTGCTATAGTGGTTTATCCTCTAAATAATTTCAATATAAATGTTTTCGCGAAAGATCATGAAAAGATCTCTTCCGCTATCTGTCTTGCGATGTCATAAGAATTGAACTCCGGCTTAATAATGAAATGCCAGTTAGCCAGCGCGTATAACTTCTGACGTTCATCGAAAAGAGCCCGCGCCGCAGTTTTGTCGCGTGCCAGCGGACGCTCCTTTTTCGACATCCGGATGTTTCGCCAACAATGCTGGAATGACGACTCTAACCACACACTCGTCAAGCCCTGCTTTTTAAGAATTTTCCGATTCTCCTCTTCGGTCCACGTCCCGCCGCCAAGCGAAAGTATCTGCGCATTCGTTTCCGCCAGCACGCGCCGCAGGTTCCGAGTTTCTACTTGCCTGTAAAACGGTAATCCGTTGTCGTTGATTATGTCGTGGATCTTCCGGCCCTCGTGCTCCTCGATGAACGAATCGAGATCCACGCGCTCACAATTGAGCATCAGCGAGAGATGCCGCGCGACGCTGGATTTCCCGACGCCCATGAAACCCGTCAATGCGACGCGAGTACCGTTATTCGTAAACGACAACATTTTGAAGTGTTTCGAAAAAGCCCGGGAACGAAACGTCCACACACTCCGCTCCGTCGATCTCGGTCGCGCCGCCGGTAGCAAGGAGCCCCGCGATCGAGAACGCCATTGCGATGCGGTGATCGCCGTAGGAATCGACCCGAGCTCCTTTCAATTGCGACTTACCTACCCGAAATCCATCGTCGAATTCTTCGACATCCGCACTCATTCGTCGAAGATTTTCTACGACCGCTGCAATCCGATCAGTTTCTTTCACGCGGAGCTCTCCCGCGTCGCGTACTTCGAGCCCACTCTCAAGCTGCGTCCCCAAAATAGCAAGTATCGGAAGCTCGTCGATTAAGTTCGCGATCAACCCGCCTCTCAAAACCTTTTCTGAAGCGGCTGCTAAATCTCCAGCGACAAGAATATCGCCCACGGGTTCGTTATTTACTTCGCGCCTGTTCACCCTCCGGATGTCGGCTCCGAAAAGTGTAAGCGCCTCGATGACCCCGGTACGCGTCGGATTCAAACCCACATTCTGCATGGATAAGGTTGAGCCGGCGAGGCCCAACGCCGCGACAATGAAGAAGGCGGCCGAAGAAATGTCCGAAGGAATGAAAAGTTGCGCCGCCGAAAGACGCTCCTCGCCGGTCAATGAGATCTTCTTGACGCCGCCTGAACCGGTCTCACGAACATCAACACCAAACCAACGAAGCATCCGTTCAGTGTGATCCCGCGTCGGTACGTTCTCAACGACGGCGGTCTCACCGTCTGAGTTAAGTCCCGCGAGCAAAATCGAAGACTTGATCTGGGCCGAGGCGATCGGTAAGTGGTATTCGGTACTTTTTAACGGATTGCGTCCGTAAATCGTCAAAGGGGCTTTTCCTTCCGCCGACTCGAAACGCGCTCCCATTCTGCTCAATGGCTCAATAACTCGTTTCATCGGCCTTTGTCGCAGCGATGCATCGCCGGTCAAGACGGTTTCGAACTCCTGGCCAGCCAGGACGCCGGCCATGAGCCGCATCGTCGTCCCGCTGTTGCCGCAATCCAACGGCTTATCAGGTGCTTGGAACCCTGATTTCCCGACCCCGACAACCCAAACGGTGGCACCTTCCTGTCGAATGCGGACGCCCAACTTCTTCAGGCATTCCAAAGTGGCCGCGCAATCGACGCTCGACGCAAAATTATCAATGCGCGTCTCGCCATCCGCCATTGCCGCAATGATCGCCGCCCGATGTGAGATCGATTTATCCCCCGGGAGGGCGATCGCCCCTCGAACAAGCTTTGCTGGCCGGATGTGCATAATCGACCATTCTAGACCGTTCGCAAGCGGTTTGTCTTGACAGGAAAGTCGTGAGCCTTTAACTTACAAGGACAATAACTGTGGCAGGGATACAGCAGATCAAATTACCGAGCCGTATCGAATCGGTCGATGAGGCGGCTCTTAAGGCAGACGAGTTCGCCAAGGAGCAGGGTCTTGGAGACGATTTTGTCTCGGCTATCGATCTTGCCATTCGCGAATCGGTCGCGAACGCGGTCAAGCATGGCAACAAGTTCGCTGCGGAGAAAACCGTCGATCTGACCCTTGCACGCACTGACGAAGGATTTGAGATCACCGTCCGCGATTACGGAACCGGCTTTGAGATGGAGGAAATTCCGGATCCGACGAATCCGGAAAACCTTCTTAAAACTCACGGAAGGGGAATACTTTTTATGCGTTCCTTTATGGACGTCGTCGAATGGTCGAACCATGAAGGCGGCGGAATGGTCGTCAAAATGATAAAGCGTCAATAATTATTGCCGTTGCGTGGACTTTGAATTGTTGTTGTTCTAGAATCTGCTATCAAACTATTAGCTTAAAACGAGGAGAAACAAATGTCGGATATTACTATTTCTGAACGTCAGGCCGGGGATGTGACCATTCTCGATCTGGCCGGTAAGGTCACAATCGGCGAGGGCAGCGTTGCTCTGCGCGGTGCTATCCGCCGCCTGCTGGGCGAGGGTAAGAACAAGATCCTAATGAACCTTGCCGGCGTCGGCTACATCGATTCGAGTGGTATCGGTGAACTAGTATCGAGTTATACGGCCGTCAACAAGGAAGGCGGTTCGCTCAAGCTTCTCAAGCTAACGCAGAAGATCCAGGATCTGCTAGCGATCACGAAACTCCTCACGGTTTTTGACGTTTTTGACGAAGAAAGTGAGGCCTTGAGCAGCTACAATTAAGAGGTGAAGTGGACAGCTCCGGCTGCCAGCACGAGTGTTTCAAGAGTAAAGGGCGTTTTCTTCGACGCCCTTTTTCGCTGAACACAGACCGGCGGGGATCGCCGCTGCGGGAAGCTACTCACTGCGTACTCCTCCTCATTGCTGACTGCTATTTGCTTACCGGTTATTGTGCGAGCATCCCGATTTAGCTAAAATTCATCTCTTAATCAGGCAAAGTTCGCTGTTACAGTCAGAGATTTCCCTTCGAGAGTTTCCTTAATTTCTTTCGGTGACAGCGTCCTTTGCCGAACCTTTTGTCCGACAGAACCGATCCAATGAAAAGAGCAGTTTTCGCCTTCTTGTTCTTCGCGCTCGCAGCAAGCGTTTCCGCCCAGGCCGTTCCCACCGGGTTCGATCTTTCGAACTATGGCGTGAAGATCGAGCCCGACAAGCGGCTTATCATCGTCCTCGCGGCCTTGGACGCTGCACGCACGACGAACGAAGCCGGCGAGAGCGTTCCGGTACTGAATACAAAGCTGTCGCCGGAAGGGACTAAGTTTCGCGAGTTATTACGAAGTGACCTCGCTGTGCTGAACAGCGATCTCCGCCAACGCATCTCCACGTTCGTCATCCAGTACAAGAAGCGGAATCCGGACGCGACCGACGCCGAAATAGTCGCCCCGTTTGTCTCGATGGCGTATGTCCTTGGTCCTCTTCCGGACCTCGCGGACCCGGTCGTTACCTCTGACCTGCCAGGGAATTTGCTCGATGTCCTCGACTTTGCGCCGCTCGTCCGTGACCTTTATCGACGATCCAGCATCAGTGGCAATTTGAATGACTACGTCAAGGCCTATCAAAAAGCTGCCGACGGACAGCTTCGCAGCTCGTCTCGTGAGATGGTGAATGACCTTCTCAACTATCTTCACACACGGCCACAGCTCTACTTCGCCGAGAAAGTAAAAACGCAGACACAGAAGACGGGCAGCAAGACCACGACGTTAGTGAAAACCGAGATCCGCGATCGCGAACGGCGATTCTCCATCGTTCCGGAAATGTTGGCGCCTGCGGGCAACATCAT
>JBDTSA010000221.1:0-4625 GCA_039931335.1 Acidobacteriota bacterium | reverse complement strand
GATCCGGCCGTCGGGTGCCTTTGCAAAAAAACGCGGACGTTTGAAACCGTCGGCGGCGGGGATGATCTCGAATTCGGCTGGCAGGTTGAGGCTGAACTTTCTTCCGTCTTTGGTGGCGATAGCATGAGCAACAAGCCTGGGCTGCGCCGATACCTCGATCGCCGCTATTAAGAAAACTATCAGCAGTAAACCTTTCATAATGTCGATCTGTTTCCTTTGCGTCTTTGCGGCTTTGCGGGAACACTGATCTCTAGATTGTCGAAAGCCAATTCTCCCGCAAAGGCGCAAAGACGCAAAGAAAGTTTGGTCAATTCGTACGTTATTGGGAGCGACCGATGCTATCCTTTTACCTATTATGAACACCGACATGCTTCGCGTTCCCCCGGGCAAAAAACTGGATCTTAAAGATCATCCGACCGATTTCTCCGGCGATTATACAGACAAAAAAGAGGCGGTGAAAGACCTCGAAAAAAATGTCGAGCGGCTGCGTGAGCTGCAGGATGTTTTGTACGCACAGGACGAGCAGGCGTTGCTCGTCGTCTTCCAGGCGATGGACGCGGCCGGAAAAGACGGGGCGATCGAGCACGTCATGAGCGGCGTCAATCCACAGGGCTGTCATGTAGTTTCATTTAAGCAGCCGTCCGATGAAGAGCTGTCGCACGATTTTCTCTGGCGATGCGCGAAGAACTTGCCGGAGCGCGGAAAGATCGGAATTTTCAACCGTTCGCATTACGAAGAAGTTCTCGTCGTCCGGGTCCATCCGCAGATATTGCAGAGCCAGCATCTTCCGGACGACATCAAGAACGATCCTCACATCTGGAAGAACCGCTTCGAGCAGATCAGAAGGTTCGAGAGCAATCTTGCGGCAAACGGAACCCGCATCCTGAAATTTTTTCTTAACGTTTCGAGGGACGAGCAGAAGCAACGTTTTCTCTCGCGTATCGCCGAGAAAGAAAAGAACTGGAAGTTTTCGATGGGCGATGTAAAAGAGCGCGGCCACTGGGACGAGTACATGAATTCTTACACTGAAGCGATCGAAAATACATCGACCGAAGCAGCTCCGTGGTATATCATTCCGGCGGATAAGAAGTGGTTTACGCGTCTCGCGGTTTCTGAGGTGATCGTGAAGAAGCTCGAATCGATGAAACCGCAATATCCGGTTGTGACCGACGAGCATAAAGCTGAGCTTGCGGAAGCTAAGAAAATCCTTGAAGCTGAGTAGAGATGAAACCAGGAGCCACTTTTTTTCGTTGTACCTAACGCAAGATTCGTGTGTTTCGTGTATTTCGCGGTTCCGGTTTTTCGCAAGCTGAAACCACGAATCACACGAAACACACGAAGAGAGAGTTTGGAGGTATTCGTCGATGTTTTGTCCAGACTGCGGCCTCGAAGACAAACAATCCAATCAGTTTTGCCGGGCTTGCGGCTCTGATCTGCGTAACGTTCGTGACGCGATTGAGCGGCCGGACAACATTACCGCGTCGGCGGCATCTGCGCGGACGAGATCGGCCGAGCTATCGCGGCGAAGATACGTGAATCGCGAAGCCCTGCTGAGTTGGCGGTCGTCGCCGAGGACGTCCTGCCCGAGATCGAAAAGTTTCTCGAATCACCAGAAGAGAGAAGAATGCGGCGAATGCGGACAGGAATGATCATGTCGTCGATCGGCCTCGGAACGGCGATCGGAATATCGCTCGTCAGCATGATCATGAAAGACAGCGAAGTGATCTTTCTCGCTGCGCTGGGCGTCGTTGCCTTCTTCATCGGTCTCGGCTTTATTTTGAACGGCGTATTTTTGACTGTTCCGCGAAAGGGTTTGCCCGACAAATCGTCCGACGCCGACAGCCAGCGCGAGCTGGACGGTATCAAAGCTTATACAAAGGATCTCGTCTTAACTGAACCGGCGGATCTTTTCCCTTCGGTCACCGAACACACGACGCGGCATTTGAAAGAAAAACAGTGAATGGTGAATAAGTAGATCGTGAATAGACAGGAACTTGATTCGGCGGCCGACACCTATTCACTATTCACTATTCACGATTCACCACTCACTTTACAGGAACTATCCGCAGGATCCGATCGTCGTCTTTTGCCGGTGAACCTCGACCGTCGCGGTTAGACGTCGAAAAATAAATATATCCGTCGGGTCCCCCGGCGACTTCGCGGATGCGGCCATAAGTACCGCTCAAAAGATTTTCCTGGCTCACAACCTTGCGGCCGTCGAGTACAACTCGAATTATTCTCGTCCCGCGCAAACATCCAAAAAAGAAATTCCCCTTGAATGCGGGAAACGCGTCTGCGTTATAGAACATGCCGCTTGCAGGTGCGCATGCCGGCGAATACTCGAGCAGCGGCGATTCGAGACCGGCTTGAGTTCGATTTCCATAGATCGTCGGCCAGCCATAATTTTTTCCGCGTTCGACAATGTTCATCTCGTCAGCCCCGCCCCCGCGTCCTTCGAATCCGCTCGGGCCGTGCTCGGTCTCGAACATCAAACCCGAACCTGGCTGCCATGCAAGGCCCTGCGGATTTCGATGCCCGGTCGAAAATATCTCCGGACGATAACCTGATCTGCCGACAAATGGATTATCGGTCGGTACGCTGCCGTCGTCATTCAGCCGCAGAGTCTTTCCGGCGAGCGAGTTGTTATCCTGCGCCAGATTCCAATCCGTCGAATCCCCCGTCGTGACATAAAGCTTTCCGTCGGGGCCAATCCGAGCACGCGTTCCGGCATGATTCGGCGCGCCCGGAATATTCTCGACGATAGTCTTTGGCTCGATGAAAGTTTTCCCGTCGAATTTGTAACGGACGACCTTTACGCGTTTTCCGTCGCTGTTGTAGGCGTATGCAAGATAGACAAAATTGTTCGTGCTGAAATTTGGATGGATCGAAATATCCATCAAGCCGCTCTCGCTTGATGGCTCGACATCGGGCACGACGTAAACGGGCTCGGTGCGAAGTTTGCCATTCTCGATCAATCGCACGCGGCCCGGACGCTCGGTGAAGAGAAGGTTTTTGTTCGGCAGAAACGCAAATCCCCACGGTACTTCAAGATCGGCCGCAACCGTTTCGACCCGAAATCGCGTTTGTCCGCCTTCCGTTTCAAAAGTCTGATCCTCAGATGCTCCGGCAGGCGGCGGCCCGCATGAACCCATGAGTGCCGAGAACAAAAGAGCAACAGACAGAAAAAAAATCATTAGATTACCTCGTTACGCGATTTTAGCACCTACCGCCCGACTAGTTACCGAAGTTTACGGGTGCTAAAATGCAAGCTGAAGCAAAGTTTTCGGAGGAGCCCCGATCATCGGGGCTGAGAGGTGCCGGCCGCGGCACGACTCCTTGAACCTGATGCGGATAATACCGACGAAGGGAGAAAAACGATGAGAGAAGAAGAAGTCAGAATTCAGAATTCAGAAGTCAGTAGTCAGTGGTCAGCGGAAGAACAGTTGTCTGTAACACCTGCGGTAGCGGGTGGTTCACCCAGAGAGTCAGACCCCACCGGCGACGCGGCGAGACTGCCAAATTCGCGCAAGATCTACGTCGAGACGAACGGGCTGAAAGTTCCATTCAGAGAAATATCGCTATCGCCGTCGAAGGCGATGGACGGAACACTTGAAGAGAATGCACCGGTCCGTGTTTATGACACGAGCGGTGTGTGGACCGATCCGGATGCGAAGTGCGATGTCCGCGAAGGCCTGCCGGCGCTGCGACGCGATTGGATCGTCGGACGCGGGGATGTCGAGGAGTACGCGGGTCGCGAGATCGTTCCGCAGGACAACGGCTACCTGACGAAAGGCGCCGAGAATATCGCACGCGTTAAGGACCGGGGACAGCTCGAAGAATTTCCCGGTTTGAAACGAGCACCGCTGCGTGCGAAAGCGGGTGCGTGCGTGACGCAGATGCACTACGCGCGAAAGGGGATCGTCACTCCCGAGATGGAGTACGTCGCGATCCGCGAAAACCTGGGAAGACGTATCGCGTTTGAAAGACTTCAGGAAGCGTCAGATTTTCCCCGAACTACCACCCCGTCAGCCGAAGCGGCTGCCACCCCTGCTAAACAAGGAGGGGAGTTTGCCTCGCGGTCCGCGAACAACGAACAACGAACAACGAACAACGATCGTTCGTCGCTTTATCATCAACACCCCGGACAATCGTTCGGAGCCGCGATCCCGGAATTCGTTACGCCCGAGTTTGTCCGCGATGAGATCGCCCGCGGGCGTGCGATCATCCCGAACAACATTAATCATCCGGAATCGGAACCGATGATCATCGGCCGGAACTTCCTCGTGAAGATCAACGCGAACATCGGAAACTCCGCGGTCACCTCGTCGATCGAAGAGGAAGTCGAGAAAATGCGGTGGTCGACGCTTTGGGGAGCCGACACCGTGATGGATCTTTCAACCGGAAAGAATATTCACGCGACTCGCGAATGGATCTTGCGAAATTCGCCGGTGCCGATCGGTACGGTGCCGATCTATCAGGCACTCGAGAAAGTGAACGGCAAGGCTGAGGATCTGACGTGGGAAATTTACCGCGATACGCTCATTGAACAGGCCGAGCAGGGCGTCGATTACTTTACGATCCATGCTGGTGTTCGTCTGCCGTATATTCCGATGACGGCGAAGCGC
>JBDTSA010000220.1:0-4626 GCA_039931335.1 Acidobacteriota bacterium | reverse complement strand
GAACCTTGTCGAATACAAGGTTGTAGTAGTTTGCGTAGTTGGGTTTGTCAGCGTCGATGAACACTAGATCAAACGCCTCGGGCAGTGACGGAATTATCTTTGCACCTTCACCGAGATGAAACTCGATCTGGTCTTTGTACTCACTCTTCTGGACGAACGAGCGCGCGACTTTGTTCGTCTCTTCATTTACATCGAGCGTGATAACCTTACCGCCGTCAGCCAAACCCTCGGCAAAGCAGAGCGCTGAGTAGCCGAGATACGTCCCGATCTCGAGCACAACTTTCGGCCGGATCATGCGGGAGAACATCGAGAGAATGCGGCCCTGCACAAAACCGGAGAGCATAGCCTTGTCTTCGTAATGTGCGTAGCAATGTTCGCGAAGCTCTCGCAAAACAGCGCTCTCGTCTGATGTAAACTTTTCCGCATATTCGATTACGGCTTTTTTGAATTCGTCCATAAATAATTAAGCAGAAGACGGAAAGATCGTTTCACGCAAAGCTCGCAAAGAACGCAAAGGAAGCCACTTTAAGGCTGATCTCCCTTGCGGACTTTGCGTTCTTTGCGAGCTTTGCGTGAAAAAAATCTTTCACAAATCAACCCTAACTAACCCTCTTTTGATCGCCGTGGTCGCCGCCGAAGTTCGATCCGACACGCCGATCTTGTCGAAAATATTCTTTACGTGAGTCTTCACGGTGTTCTCGCTGACGTCGAGCGCGAAACCGATCTCCTTATTCGACATTCCCCCGACGATCATTCGCAGGACGTTAGTTTCAGCAGGTGTCAGCGATTCCTGTCCGAGATTCTCGCTCAGAATCTGCGCGATGTCGTCGGGAATGTATTTGCGTCCGGCCGCGACAGTTCGGATTGCAGTGATCAGATCATCGGGCTCAACATCTTTGCAGATGTACCCCGCCGCACCTTTCTTCAGAGCTTTTGTGATCTCGGCGTCGCCGGCGTGTTCGGCAAGGACGATGATCTTCGCCTTCGGATCTTCGATGAAGTAATTGTCGAGATCATCGATCGAGCACGAATCGGGAAATCGCAGACCGAGGATCGTGACGTCGGGTTTTAGTTTTCGAAATTCAGCGAATCCGTCTGCTGCGTTGTCGGTTTCGCCGACGGGGGTGATGTCATCCCTTTCGTTGATCACCGACCGCACACCGAGACGTGTAAGCGGTTGGTTTTCGATGAGAAGCAGTCGGATTGACATTGAATAGTTCTGGCCTTTTTGTTCGTGGTTCTTTTCGTATGCGTCGTGTATTTCGTTGTCGCATCACCCTGAATAACCGAAACAAGCTTCCCTACTTGAAGCGGACTCGGACCCCGAAACCGCGAAACACACGAAGCACACGAAAAGAACCGAAATCAAGCATCGGCAGTCGACAACCCGGCCGTGAACTCGACGATCGGTTTCAGCAGATCCGTCTCGTAATTCGTATCCAGGTGCTGCATGATCACCGTCATGCGCTCGAGGCCCATACCTGTATCTACCGACGGAGCGGGCAGCGGCGTGAGCTTGAACGAGCCATCCGGTTCCTGCGTCCGGTTGTACTGCATGAAGACGAGGTTCCAAAACTCGATCGTCGTGTCGCCCGGGCCGTTCACCCAATAAGCCGAGTTTTTCTCCGGATCGTCGGGATCTTCGCCAAGATAATAACTAATTTCGGTGTTCGGACCACATGGACCGGTGTCGCCCATCTGCCAGAAATTATCTTTGCGTCCGAAAGGCAGAACGCGTTCGGGCGCCGCGCCCATTGCTATCCAGAGGTCGCGTGCTTCGTTGTCCGCCGCCACTTCACCGTCGCCTTCGAAATAAGTGAACCAAAGCCGGTTTTTATCAAGCTTGAATTGATTCAACAGCAGGTCCCAAGCGTACTCGATTGCCTCTTTCTTGAAGTAGTCACCGAACGAGAAATTCCCGAGCATCTCAAAGAAAGTTTGGTGCCGCGCTGTTCGCCCGACTTCATCCAGATCATTGTGCTTGCCGCCGGCTCGAATGCATTTTTGCGAACTTACCGCACGTTTGTAGTCGCGTTTCTCGTTACCGAGAAAGACGTCCTTGAACTGGTTCATGCCGGCGTTTGTGAACAAGAGGGTGGGGTCATTTGCCGGCAAAAGCGGAGACGAATGCACGACTTTGTGACCGCGTTCCTCGAAGTAATCGAGGAACTTCTGTCTTATCTCATTACCTGTCATTACGAGAAAATTGTAGCACAGCAGATTTGAGGGGATAACGCAGAGCCCGCGGAGAACGCATGGAGAGACTGAACGGCCTTTCTCTCTGCGATCTCCGCGGGCTCTGCGTCAAAGAAACCCCTTACTGTTTTGGCAGGAACTTCAGCGCAACCGAATTCATGCAGTAGCGCAGCCCGGTCGGCTGCGGACCGTCGTCGAAGACGTGACCGAGATGCGATCCGCAACGCGCGCACATGATTTCGGTTCGGGCCTCACCGAGACTGTTGTCAGTTTCTTCCGCAATATTTTCACGGTGAATTACCTGAAAAAAGCTCGGCCAGCCCGTACCCGAATCGAACTTGTCTTCAGATTTGAACAGATGCAAGCCGCACGCGGCGCAGGCGTAAATGCCGTGGCGATGATTGTCGGTCAGCGTGCCCGTATATGCGCGTTCGGTGCCTTTCTTCCGCAGGACGTAGAACGCCTCAGGTGTCAGCGTCTTTTTCCACGCGTCGTCAGACTTTATGATCTTATTGCCATCAAAAATTTCATCCGATGCGGCGTTCCCGATTCGGGCCGAAGTAGCCGCAGAGCTCCTTGGCCTTACGGATCGCTGACCGATCACGGCCAGAGCGGCACCCGTAGCGACGATCGCAAATACGACGATAGCGATTCTCCAATTCATAAGTTCACCTTTAATCAATATACCGCTCCATTCGTTTTCTATTCCATTAAATAAAAAGAGGCGTCAAGGAAAACAAGTTCCTTGCACACCCCTTTTCTTTCCCCTCGCTCGATAAACAAACTAGTTAGGAAGCAGAACCGAATCGACAACATGGATAACACCGTTCGACTGTCGAACGTCGGCGATCGTCACCATCGACTTGCCGCCCTTCTCATCGACGAGTACGAGATTTTTGCCTTCCATCTTCGCAGTCAGCGTTCCGCCTGCAACGGTCTTGTATTCGGCCTTACCGCGACCCTTTTTGATTGCCTTCATGATCGATTTCGAATCGGCGTTGCCGGCAACAACGTGGTACGTCAGGATCTTCGTCAAGGTCGCTTTGTTTTCAGGCTTGAGCAGAGTTTCCACCGTTCCGCTCGGCAGTCTGTCGAATGCCCCGTTGGTCGGAGCGAAAACCGTGAACGGTCCGGCACTCTTCAAAGTGTCGACCAGACCTGCAGCCTGCACCGCCGCAACGAGCGTCGTATGGTCCTTCGAATTAACAGCGTTCTCGACAATATTTTTTGTCTTGTACATTGCTGCACCGCCGACCATCGGATTTTTATCCTTCGTCATCTGTGCGGAAACGTTCATTGAACCCGCAACCATTGCAAATGCGAATACAAAAGCACCTAAAATAAACTTCTTCATAATTTCTCTCCTAATTCCTAGTTTTTTTGAAAAGGATTTGTTTCCCTTTGGGTAGGTTTTCGAGAGGCGGGGCGAAACGGATTCATGAAAATACAATGAGGTTGCAACTTCCTATTTGCCTCGTTCGATATCCTCTCTGTGATTTCCGGTTATCCGGTGGTTACCGTCTAAACGCGGGAACGACTGAATACACCGAAAACACGGAGAAGATATGAACGCGATTCTTTACGAGCAGAGTAAAAGAAATCAAGCGCACTCGTCTTCCGACGGCAGCCTGGCGACCGCGGCCATTTTGTCGCGAATAAGATCGAAACCGAATCCCTGGCGGCGAAGGTAGTCGTAAAACTTCTTCGTCTCGTCCCGCGTCTCGGGCCGGCCTTTCAGCCTCAGCCGCTTCTCGATCGCACGGTCGATCAGTTCTCCCTCCGGCATCTTTTCAAAGGCGGATTGAATCGCTCCATCGAGCGTTTCGCGATCGAGCTTCCTCTGCGACATCGCCTGCTGGAGCCGCCGCTTGCCTTGCGGCTTCTGCCGGAGCTTTGAAAGCGCGAGCTCGGTGGCGTATTTTTGATCGTCGAGATATCCGTACTCTTCGAGCTTGGCGATCACGCGACCGACGATCTCTTCATTTGTCCAAAGCTTTTCTAAAAGTCGTTCGCGCAGCTCACCGACCGAGCGCGCCTTAGCGGACAGCAGTTTTACGGCGCGATTCATCGTTCGTTCACGAGCCTTCTCGACGTCTTTTACGACACGTTGTTTCTGATCTTCGGAGCGAAACCGCTTACGCCACATATATTGATAGTAATTATTGATCGGGCAATTATTAATTTCGTAATCGAGAACAATAGAATTAAGTGCGTGGACGGAATTCTGATCATCGACAAACCAGTGGGTATGACGTCCCACGATGTCGTCGCGCGTGTGCGTCGCGTCCTCGGCACAAAACGCGTGGGGCATACGGGGACGCTCGATCCGTTCGCGACTGGCGTGATCGTGATACTTGTCGGGAAAGCGACGCGGCAGGCGCAGTTTCTTGATAAAGACAAAAAAGAATACGTCGCCGATGTTCAGTTCGG
>JBDTSA010000219.1:0-4655 GCA_039931335.1 Acidobacteriota bacterium | reverse complement strand
TGAAAAACTTTAACATCTCTTAATACCTATCGATTTGGATTTAGCTGTCGGTACGGACAAATTGCGATTCTAGCAAAAAGCACCAGTCTCAGCCAATCGCAATAGCAGTTTAGATGCGGCAAAACAAGGCCGCGAACGCCGGTAACAGTTACCGCTAGAAAGCTGTCGAATGACCGTTTACATGCTATTTTAGGTTCTGGATGGCCGTAAGAAAGATAAAAACCGTTGGGGTTCTTGTAAAGCCGAATCATGCCGAGGCATGGAAAACCGCATGCGAACTCTCGGATTGGCTCGAAAAACGTGGCATCGCGCTCGTCGGGAAACCTCGGGTTCAGTCTGAAGGAACGCATTCCGCCGACTGCGACATCGGCGAGGTCGACGACGAACAGTTCGCCGCCAAATCGGATCTGATCGTCGTTCTTGGCGGCGACGGAACGATGATCTCGACCGCTCGCTTGGCCGGCGACACGGACGCGCTCGTCCTCGGTATCAATTACGGGAGCCTTGGCTATCTGACGGATTTTCGGATCGAAGAGATGTTCCCGGCTCTCGAGGCGATATTCGAAGGCGAGTACGAGATCGATCGCCGCGTGATGCTCCACGCCGAACATTGGCGGGGCGAGGAGATGCTCTCGGCGGGACGTGTGCTGAACGACGTCGTGATCAATAAGGCGGCGCTCGCCCGGATCATCGAGATCGAGGTCAGCCTCAATGGCCTCTACGTGAACTCATTTCGCGCGGACGGACTGATCGTTTCGACGCCCACGGGATCGACCGCATACAATCTTTCCGCTGGCGGGCCAATAATTTATCCGTCGATGAACGCTGTTGTATTGACACCTATTTGCCCGTTTACTCTGACGAACCGTCCGATCGTCGTTCCGGATGATGCGGTCATCGAGCTAAAACTCGAAAAAGAGAATGAGGGTGTTGTGCTAACGCTCGACGGTCAGATCGGCTATACGATGAAGGCCGATGATCGCGTCCGCATCCGAAAGAGTCGAACGACTTTTAATCTGGTCCACCCGCCAAATAGAAATTATTTCGATGTGTTGCGGAATAAATTAAAGTGGGGACGGTGAGTTGAAAATGCGGAATGCGGAATGTGGAATTCGAATAACGGATTTGTTCTAGGACTAATCGAGTCTCTAGCGACTGAAAAGAAACGCGGGATGACGAATTTCACATTCCGCGTTCCGCATTCCGCATTCAAACAAGCAAGCTCGGCTGCACATCCTCTTCGGGCTCATAACCATCCGGATACCACAGATACTCTTTCAAATCGCACTTTCCTTTTTCACTGAACGCGACACCTTCGCTCTCGAGCATGTTCTGCTGAAGATTCACCGGCATTGTCATTCGGCCGGTCGAGCACCCGCCTCGCGAATTGATCACGCGCTGCCACGGCACGTTTTCAGAATCCGCACCGTTCATCACGTATCCGACCGTCCGCGGCGTGTAACCTTCGCCAAGGATCTCAGCGATCTGTCCGTAGGTCATCACGCGTCCGATAGGGATCTGGCGGACGATCTCGTAGACGCGCTCGCGATAAGTCTTGTCTTCTACTCGATTCATTGATGTGCTCTATCTGCAAGGAAGCACTGAAAGTGCGATTGTAATCTAGCCGACCGGGGCAACGCCCCATAGGCGCCAAGTTAAGCGTGGAAGCCGGAGTCAGGCTTTGGCTCCGTGGTCGCGTAGCGGCCGTATGCATTTAGCCGTGGCCTTCAGGCCACGGTAGCGGGCACGCGCGACCTTGCCGCGTCAGCGGCAACTGACCGCTACGCGGCAAAAGCACCTTTACGTCGCCGCCCACGTTGATGCCTCCGGTCTCTAACTCTCCTTAACTTGGCGCCTATGGGGCAACGCCCCTGGCTAAACTACGGCCGCACCTCTAGTGCTATGAGTTCCGTCTAAATACAAAAGATATCAGGCGCGGAGTCGTCGTCTCACGATCATCATCGTCGAACCATTCATCGACACGCGCGATCGCGAAGCCATGTCTGATCGCCGAACCGGTATAGTCGCTTACGTGATGACGGAAACACTCCGTAACCTGCAAACCATCTTCAGTTTCAAATCGCGCTTTGCTGCCTTCGTACTGCTTGAACGGGTGCAGCTCGCAGATGTAGAAGTTTCCGTCGTGCTCGAGAACCTCGCTCGCCTGCGCGAAGACAATTCCCAGATCCTCGACATGTTCGAGAATCAAGCTGCATGTGATGAGATCGGGCTCAAAATCGCCAAACTGCCACGGCTCACGCACATCGGCGATCTGAAACTCGACATTCGCCTTCTGGACCTTTGCCTTCGCGATCGCCTGCATCTCTTCCGAGAAATCGACAGACATTACTTTCGTCGCGCGTTCTGCAAGCCACGATGTGTTCTTTCCCGTACCGCCGCCAAGCTCGATCACTCGCTCAAACAACAATCCGGACAACACACTTTCACAGGCGCGCTTTTCCAGATCACGCGTCTTGTTCTCGACCGGGTCATACGTCACGGACCACGCGTTGTAAAGATCCTGTGTTGTCATTACTACGAGATCATACAGTTTTCCGCGGAGACTATTCGCCAACCATCATCATCCCGCCGTATCAAATAGTCGCAGCTGTATGCGCTCATATTGCCTTCCTCATTGCCGGCCGAGACGACGACCTCGTCCTTACTTTTCCAAATAATCTTATAGATGAGGAACAGAATGCCCGGTTTCTTTGTCTTCTTATCCATCACCCCACTGCCTCCGGCATCAGAGATGAACGATTTAGATGCTTTGCTTAATGGTACTCGTGCTTCGCCCAGAGCTTTCATCAGTTCGTCCGACGGATCCTCTCCTTTCTCGATGCTAAAGTAGAACGATTTTGCCAACGAGGCAGATCGTTCGGGCTGCGGCTTTGGAAGCCACGGCTTCAGCAGTGCCCTAAAGGCGACGAGTCTAACTTGATCATCGTCGTGCAGCCTCGGCGGTGTATTCTGGGCAGCTACGACGGTCGAAAGCAAGAACACCGACACGATCGATAAAATAAAAATCCTCATAGGTCAATTTCCCTCAAAATCGTTCGTGCCGGAGATCCGTCGCCCGTACCGCCAGAGTACTTCAACGGCAGACAGATCAACTCATAATCTTCGGGCGAAACCTCGCGAAGATCGAGCCCTTCGAGGATTACGACTTCGCTCCCCAGCAGCGTGATGTGGACCGGATGTCCGACCGCACCGGGAGCCTCGATCGAGAGATAATCGATACCGATAAGCTTTATCCCGGCATCAACGATCGCCTTCGCCGCCGCTTCCGTAATGTACGTAAAATCAGTTCGAAATCCATCTTCGGGTGTATTCCAAAAATCAGAATTACGCGTCTTGAGCAGCAGTCGCTCGATACCGTCGAGCGGCGGCAGATGCTCCGGCCCAACGGCGATCACGTTCTTGTCGATCTCGACAACGCGGCACCGTCCGACGAGTTTATCGAGATCCAGATCCTCGACCCGTCTTGTACCGTCGATGAAGTGGTTCGGTGCGTCGACGTGTGTTCCGGTATGGGCGCCAAAGCAAAGACGCGAGACGTTTACTCCGTCCCCCGCCGCAAGCTGCTTCGAGCTCTCGATCTCGACCTGCGGATCGCCCTCGTAGATCGGTGTATTCTTGCTGATCGCCACTGTAACGTCGTAGATCTTCATTGGGATTAGGATAATTCAGGCGTTCGTCCGAACAAAGTGGTGGAAATGAAGGCGTTCATTTGTTGTAATAGAGTCATGATGCAGATTCAAAGAGACGAACATGGGCGGAAGGGTGCGTTCTACATCGAGGAGAACGGCGAATGGATCGCCGAGCTGACTTACATAAGAAACAACGGCACGATGACTATCGATCACACTGAGGTCGATGAAACGTTACGCGGCGAAGGAGTCGGCGAAGACATGGTAAAAGCTGCGGTCGAATACGCCCGGGAGAACGGACTAAAAATAAAACCTGCATGTCCTTACGCAGAAAAAGTCATACAGCGGACACCGGAGTTTCAGGATGTTCTTGAATGACCCGCCCTACGCATTACAAAATTGACATTACGACATTATGGAATTAATTCCGGGGAACTACGTTTACCAAGCTTGATACTGGCTGGTTGTAATTTTGTAATCGGGGAATTATTAATTTCGTAATGAACACACCCCGCATATCCGCTTCAAGCTATTCGAATACCGCACCGCTGATCTGGAGTTTTCTCTACGGGTCGATGCACGGGCGTGTGGAGATCATTCTCGACAACGCTCCGGCGCGCTCTGCGGCGCTGCTCACACAAGATCGTGTCGACGCGGCCCTCGTTCCTGTAATCGCGTATCACGAGGTCGATGGCGTGCGACTCGTGCCCGGTGTATGTGTCGGAGCGAAAGAGAAAGTGCGAAGCGTCGCGCTCATCACTCGTGGAAAAGAACTCGCGGATGTACGATCGGTTTCGCTCGATACGTCGTCGCGAACATCGGTCGTCCTGACGAGAATTATATTTCGCGAATTCCTCGGCTTCGAACCCGAATGGCGCGAGGCGGCGCCCGATATTGAAGCGATGCTCGACCAATCGGACTGCGCATTGCTGATCGGCGACCCGGCGCTTTCGATTGCGGATGGTTCGAATTCGGAGTGCGGAACGCGGAATGCGGAATCGGGAG
>JBDTSA010000218.1:0-4659 GCA_039931335.1 Acidobacteriota bacterium | reverse complement strand
AGCACGAACGACTCAACGCGGATGCAGGCTGTGGGTGAGTTCTTGAGGGACGTAGATCCAATACTATCTAGGCGATGAGAAAAGTATGACTCGTGCTGGCGATCGGCACCGTACTTTCTGGATCGGATTTTGGTCAGACGGTGCCGGCGCAATTTCTTTCGGTTATGGCTAGTAGAAAAACCCTCGCGGGCAACGTAAAATCGATCCACTCATGAACCGGGAGACAACCGCGGTACGCGCGGGCGAAGAGATCAACGCAGAAGAACTGTCCCGCTACCTCGAATCACAATCCAACCTCCCGGCGGGAAATATTAGTGTCGAGCAATTTCCTGCCGGGAGTTCAAACCTGACCTACCTGATCCGTATCGGTGCCGGCGAGTTTGTCTTGCGGCGTCCCCCGTTCGGCAACACAGTAAAAACCGCACACGATATGCACCGCGAGTTCGACGTACTGTCGAAACTCGCGGAGGTTTACGAACCCGCGCCGAAACCGATCTTGTTCTGCGATGACGAATCCGTT
Organism: Acidobacteriota bacterium; assembly: GCA_039931335.1. Classification (GTDB taxonomy): domain Bacteria; phylum Acidobacteriota; class Blastocatellia; order Pyrinomonadales; family Pyrinomonadaceae; genus OLB17. The sequence continues at coordinate 4,139 of JBDTSA010000218.1, read as the reverse complement.
ATCGGCTCGGAGTTTTATTTGATGGAGCGACGACGCGGCCTAATCATTCGCGGACGCGCGCCTGAGGCACTTGCGAGCTCACCTAACTTGCAGCGACAGGTTTGTGAAAGCTTCGTTAAGAACCTCGCTCACCTGCATTCTCTCGACTACGACGCAGCGGGGCTCGGCGAACTTGGCTATCCCGAAGGTTATTGCCGACGCCAGGTAGAGGGCTGGACGAAGCGATACTTCGCCGCAAAGACCGACGAATGGCCGGAACTCGAGACCGCGATCACGTGGCTCGGGCAAAACATCCCGGCCGAATCCGGCGCGTCGCTCGTTCACAACGACTACAAGTTCGACAACGTAATGCTGGATCCGACTGACCTCACGAAGATCACCGCCGTTCTCGATTGGGAGATGGTCACGGTCGGCGATCCGTTGATGGATCTGGGGACGACGCTCGGTTACTGGATGTCGCGGGACGCCGGTAGCGATATGCTGAACATGCCATTCAATCCCCGCGTCTTGATGGAGAATGTCTCCCGCTCAGAGCTGGTCGACTTGTACGCCACCGCTTCCGGGAAAGAAGTTTCACACATCCTCTTCTACTACGTGTTCGGCACGTTTAAGATAGCAGTCATCGCGCAGCAGATCTACGCACGCTTTGTGAAGGGATTCACCAAAGATGCCCGCTTTTCTACCTTCGACAGATTTGTCGAAACACTCGGGAAAATCTCGCTCGCGGCGATCGATCGCGGCACAATTTGAGGTACCCAAATAGATGTGAGTTTCTAGCACACACGTCATTCGGATGTGCTAGACTAGATCTCGCTTCAACCCCAAGATTAAAGATTTTCTTTCGGCATAATTCACTTCTGACTCTACTTTCATAATGCGCTATTCATTCTGCGATTATATTGTCGACTGAATTTCCAGGACTATTCCCAAGGAGGATCTGACCATGAAACACTTCTCAAGCCTGACGGTCCGCACGTTGACCGTTCTGGCGGTAATCACGACGCTCCTATTTGCTATCGCGCTTCTTCCCGGAGCGTTTTATTCGAATGCGGGGAATGAAGCCGCGTCGGCACCTGGCCCGGGCGTCACTGAAGAGCGGGGCTTTCCTAATTTTGATATTCGTACGCAGAAAGATGCAGGGTCGTCCGAGCGGTTAGCCAGCCTTAGGGCTTCCGTCGGAAAGGATGCGTCGCTGGTAGCCGATATCCGCGAAGAGATCGCGAACGGCGAGGATTCGCTGCGCGCGCGATTGCCGGAGCTTGTCGTCGAGTACAACGACCGCATGGGTATTGCTGAAGTTATCTCGCCCGACGTGTGGAAAGACGGCTCGGAGCTACTAAGCAAGCCGAGCACGGGTGACCGGCCCGCACTGCTGCGAAATTTTCTGAAAGACAATTCTGGCTTGATCGGACTTGATCCGGTCCAGACTGATTCGTTAAAAGTCACGGCCGACTACACGAACCCGGACGGCAATCTTTCATTCACACATCTCGAACAGTCGATAAATGGAGCGCCCGTCTTTGCCGGCGAAGTGAAAGCGGGGTTCGATAGGAACGGCAGCATCGTTCGAGTCATAAACAATCTTGCACCTGCTCTCGATTACGCCTCGCTCTCAAAGAATTTCGGAAACGCCGCCGATGCGGTGCGGGCCGCTGCCGGGCACATCGATCACAAGCTGAAGGCCGAAGACATGATAATCGATCGAGCGGCCTCCACCGACCTGAAAGTAGTGTTCAGTGGAGATGACAATTCCAAATCGACGGACTGGGCGACGAGCGCGGAGAAAATGTATTTCCCGACTGAACCCGGTGTTGCTGTTCCCTCGTGGCGAGTTCTCATATGGGAACCGCGAGACGCGTATTATGTCGTCGTCGACGCTGCGTCCGGAGCGATGCTCTGGCGAAAGAACATTACCGAAGATCAAACTCAGCCCGCGACCTACAACGTCTATCGCAATGCCAACGCCTACGTTGATGTAGCTGACAACCCGGCTCCTTTCACTCCCGGGCCGAACGCACCCGACGGATCACAGAGCGCGGTAATTTCACGGACCGATCTCACGCTCGTAGGTAACGAGGGGTCGAACTCATTCAACAACCTTGGATGGATAAATGACGGCGCAAATATCACCGATGGAAATGCGAACCAGGCCGGCATCGATCGCGACGGCATCAACGGCGTCGATGCGGCTCAGGCCGGAAGCCCAACCAGGGTTTTTTCATCGACATGGAATCCTCCGCCGGGAAATCCCTCGCCGGGCGATTCGCCTTTGACGGCTCAGGCGCAACGCGGTGCGGTCGTACAGATGTTCTACGTCATGAACCGTTACCATGATGAGCTTTACAAACGCGGCTTTACTGAGCCCGCACGCAATTTCCAGAATGACAACTTCGGACGCGGCGGCTCGGGCCTCGATCGTGTCTCGTCCGAGGGACAGGACTCGTCTGGCACTAATAACGCAAACTTTTCGACGCCCGCCGACGGGGGACGCGGAAGAATGCAAATGTATCTCTGGACCGGGCCGGATCCGGATCGAGACGGAACCGCCGATGCCGAGATCATCATTCACGAAGTGACACACGGTACTTCGAACCGACTGCATGGAAACTCGACCGGCCTGTCAACCAATATGTCGCGTGGAATGGGTGAGGGCTGGTCAGATTTCTATAGCCATGCGATGCTTGCCGAACCTACCGATCCGATCAACGGTATCTACACGACCGGCGGTTATTCGACCTATCTCGGCGCAACCGGGTTCACGTCAAACTACTACTATGGTATTCGGCGGTTTCCGAAAGCCGTCATCGCCTTTACCGGAGCGAATGGTCATCCGCATAATCCGCTTACCTTCCGATTTTTGAACTCGGACTGTAATACGACCATCAACACCGCCGGCGCATTTCCGCGTGGGCCGTATGGCGCATCGCAGTGCGACGCAGTGCATAACGCCGGTGAGATCTGGAGCAGCGCACTTTGGGAAGTCCGTGCGCTAATGATCGCGCGGCTCGGATTCGCCTTGGGAACCGAACGAGTGCTCCAGGTCGTCACGGACGGAATGAAGCTCGCTCCGACCGGCCCGACGTTCCTTCAGGAACGTGACGCAATAATTTCGGCAGCAGCAACATTCTCGCAAGCGGATGTTGATGACGTTCGCGAAGGTTTCCGGCTACGTGGCATGGGTTTCAACGCGACAATTCAATCGACATCGCCAGCCGCCGTAACCGAAAACTACGATGCATGGCCCGGTGGTCCGACGCCGACACCGACGCCGACGCCGACTCCGACTGCAACACCAACGCCGACTCCTACAGCCACGCCGACACCGACTCCTACGGCCACGCCCACTCCAACACCGGTGCCCGGAGTCACCGTGAGCGGTTTTGTGACCAAGTCGACGAATGGAAGAGGCCTGAGCGGCGCAACGGTTACGCTTTTCCGGGAGCCGTCAGGACCGACCGTTACAGCGACGACCGCCGGTAATGGCAGTTACTCGTTCACCAACGTGGCGACAGGGTTTACATATACGGTTACGCCATCAGCTAACCGCTATACGTTCTCACCATCGTCGCAGTCGATATTGGTGAATGGAAATATCAGCGGAGTGAACTTTATTGGAACTCGCTGATCGTTTCGTTCTTGGAAATAAGATGGGCCGGGTGAATTCAATTTCACCCTGCCTTTTTAGTTAATGATCTTCGTCAATTTGAAATTTCCAATTTGAAATTTCAAATTTGAAATTAACTCTTTGCCGTCCGATCCCGCCACGTTTCAACCGGCCCGCCGGCATCAACGCGCTTCATCGTAATCGCGCCCGGCGAAGGACAGACTAGAGCGCAAAGGTTGCACCCAACACATTCCTCTTCAATGACATACGGATATCGCTTGCCGTCGACTTCGTGAAATTGAAAACTCTGGTGAGCGCCGTCTTCGCAGGCTATATAGCAAAGATTGCAGCGGATGCAATGTTCGTTATTTACCTGCGCCTTGACGTCGTAGTTCAGATCGAGATTGCCCCAATCGGTCATCCTAGTCACGGACGCACCGATGATATCGTTAACGGATGCAAAACCTTTCTCATCGAGATAGTTGTTGAGGCCGTCGATCATGTCCTCGACGATGCGGTAACCGTAATGCATAAC
>JBDTSA010000217.1:0-4676 GCA_039931335.1 Acidobacteriota bacterium | reverse complement strand
GACATTTGAAATTTCAAATTTGAAATTTGAGATCTTTTACCCAAACACTACATTTGAAATTTGAAATTTGAAATTTGAGATCTTTTACGCAAACACCTCAATTACTTTCTGCACCGAGTCCGCCAGCTTGTCCACCTCTTCACGTGTGTTGTAGAACGCGAAACTCGCACGGGCCGTTGCCGGCACCTCAAAGAACTTCATCACCGGCTGGGCACAATGATGGCCGGCACGCACCGCGATGCCATCCTGATCCAGAATAGTCCCGATGTCGTGCGGATGAATGCCTTCGATCGTGAATGACAACACGCTCGCTTTCTCCGCTGCCGTTCCGATGATCGTCACGCCCGGGATATCAGAAAGGCGCTCGGTCGCGTATTCGAGAAGGTCGTGTTCGTACTTTGCGCCCGCTTCGAAATCGATCGAGTTTATATAATCGATCGCTGCACCAAGACCGATCCCCGCAGCGATCGCCGGTGTACCGGCCTCGAACTTCGCAGGCAAGGGCGCGTACGTCGTTTTTTCAAAGCTAACCGTGCGGATCTGACTCCCGCCGGTTTGATACGGCGGCATTTTATCGAGCCATTCGCGCTTTCCGTACATGACGCCGGTGCCCGTCGGGCCGAACATCTTATGGCCTGAGAAAACAAAGAAGTCGGCATCGAGATCCTGGACGTCAACCGGAAAATGGGGGACGCTCTGAGCCGCATCGACGCAGACCGGAACACCGAACTTGTGCGCCGTCGCGATCATCGCTTTGATCGGGCTTACGGTCCCAAGCGAATTCGAGACGTGCGAAATCGCGACCATCTTCGTTCGTTCATTGAGGAGCTTGTCGTATTCCTCGATGATCAGCTCGCCATTGCGGTTCATCGGGATGACGCGCAGTTTCGCACCTCTCTCTTCGGCCGCAACCTGCCACGGAATGATGTTCGAGTGGTGCTCCATCTCGGAGACCAGTATCTCGTCACCTTCATTGATAAAACCTTTTCCGTACGCGTGTGCGACGAGATTGATTCCTTCGGTGCAACCGCGAACGAAGATACAGCAGTTTACGTCGGGTGCGTTGATGAACCGTTTCACTTTCTCGCGAGCAGCTTCGTACGCCGTCGTCGCGTGCTGCGAAAGATAGTGCACGCCGCGATGGATGTTCGAATGTTCTTCTGCAAGATATTTCGAAGTCCGGTCGATCACGCTCTGCGGGACTTGAGACGAAGCGGCGTTGTCGAGATAGACGAGCGGCTTCCCGTTCACCGTCTGCGACAGCACCGGAAAATCCTTCCTGATCTTTTCAACATCCCACTCGCTCATTGTTTTAGGAGCCGTCACTTCTTTACCTCTTAGCTCGGGCGGCCGCCTTCGCAGGCGGTGCACTGTTCGCGCGGGCGGCGGATTTCGCTGCCGATACCGCACTCGAACGAGCTGCACCTCTTACCGGAGGCTGCGGCGCCGGCGCTTCAGCAACCGGATTCGCTTTCGCCTTGCGTCCCTGCCGCGCGATATACTCGCGGAGCGCAGTTTCGATCGTCGCCGCACGGCGATGTTTCTCACCGGCGATCTCATCAATTTGTTTGATCAACGACTCTTCGATAATCAACGGAATTCTAACTCTCATAGTTTTTCACACTGCCAGATTAACATTCAGACGGTTAAGCACCGATCCATCGAGGTCCGATTTAATGCTCTCGATCCCGATCTTGTTTATGATCTCCTCGGCGAATCCGTACGTCAGGAGATTCCGCGCCAGATTCTCGGGCAGTCCGCGCGTCAATAAATAAAACAACTCCTCTTCCTCAAGCTGTCCGACGGTTGCGCCATGTGCGCACTTTACGTCGTCGTTAAAGATCTCAAGCTGCGGCTTCGTATCGACACGAGCTTCGTTCGACAGGAGGAGATTCTTATTCGACTGCTGTGCGTCTGTGCCATGTGCATTTTCACGGACGAAAACTTTGCCGTTGAAAACCGCACGCGACTTGTCGTTTAGCACGCCCTTGTAATTCTGGTGCGACGTGCAATTCGGAACAGTATGGTCGATGACGGAGTGGGTATCGCTGTGCTGCGATCCGTCGAGCATATACAACCCATCAACCCACGCCTCACCCCCTTCAGCGATGAATTTCACCTCGATATCATGGCGGGACAGAGCCGCACCGAGATTGATACTTGTCGAGTTGTAAACACCGCCGCGGCCAATCGACACTTCCGTCACTCCGTAATGAAACGCGTCAGGCGATTCCTTCTGAACCCGGTAATGCGTCAGATTGGCGTTGTCCTCGACAACGATCTGAATCGCCGTATTCGTAAAGCCCTTCGACTGCGAAGCGTATGTCTCGACGATCGTCGCCTTGCTGCCTGCTTCCGCGATCACGATGAGATGCGGAAATTGAGCCATGCCTCCTTCGGCCGAAAAGTTGAATTCGATCGGCTGATCAACGGCCGTATCTTTCTTGATCCGCAGCGTCGCAAATTCCGCGAAGGCGACATTCAGCCCCGTAAAACCATTTCGCCCACCGTCGAAAACTTCGAGAAGCTCGACATCGATATCTGCCGGATTCCGGTGAGCTTCGGTGTTGATCCTCCAATCACCGCCGACCAGCGGGACGACGTTCGTGTACTTCCAGTCTTCGCTCTTTACGTTCGGAAAACCCATCTGCGTGAACGTCGCCATCGCGTCTTCGCGAAGACGTTTTAACTCTGCGGGTTCGTCTCGCGCTTCCAGAAACCTGCGAAACTGCTCCCCGAAAATTGTTTCCATCACTGCAACCATTTCTTTAGTGGTGAATTATGAGAAAGAAAATCTAACTCACCATTCACCATTCACCATTACTTCGTCGCCGCTTTTACCCAATCGTATCCCTTCTCTTCAAGCTCGAACGCGAGCTCCTTGCCGCCTTCCTTGACGATCTTGCCACCGGCCAGCACATGAACAACATCGGGCACGATGAAGTTGAGAAGGCGTTGATAGTGCGTCACCAGGATGATCGCGTTGTCTTCGCTTCTGAGTTTGTTTACGCCTTCGGCAACTATGCGAAGGGCGTCGATATCCAAACCCGAATCCGTTTCGTCAAGGATCGCGAGCTTCGGCTCGAGCACCGCCATCTGAAGGATCTCGTTCCGTTTCTTCTCGCCGCCCGAAAAACCTTCGTTCACCGACCGCTTGAAAAATTCCGGATTCATATCGACTACCTTCGCCTTCTCTTTCAGGTAGTCGTTGAATTCGAGCGGATCGAGTTCTTCCTGCCCGAGATGCATCATCTTCTGATTGTACGCGAGCCGCAGGAACTGCGAATTCGAGACCCCCGGAACTTCGACCGGGTATTGAAACGCCATGAAGACCCCTTCCCGGGCCCGTTCGTCTGGTTCAAGCTCGAGAAGATTCTTGCCTTCGTACAAAACCTCGCCCGAGATCACCTCGTATGACGGATGTCCGGCGAGCACTTTCGACAGAGTCGATTTGCCCGAACCGTTCGGGCCCATGATCGCATGGACCTCACCGGTTTTGACCTGGAGATTCAGGCCCTTCAGAATTTCTTTGCCGTCAATCCCAGCGTGCAGATCTTTTACCTCTAACAACATAAATTCAATTCCAACGTACCGCAGCTTTAATCGGTGTCCTTATTCGTGTGTTCGTGTATTTCGTGGTTCCGGGTTTCAGCCTGCAGAAACCACGAAATACACGAAACACACGAAACATCACGAATCGATTCTTTTCTCCATCTCGAGACCGGCCATGTCATACCATTCCTCAGGCGGCGTCTCGCGTAAAACGTAAAATCCGTTCTTCTCGTACAGACGTTTCGCTCCCGGCAAAACGTGTGTCGTGTAGAGATACATTCGTTCGAAACCTTTCTCACGAGCAAAGACTTCGAGCGGTTCGAGCAATCTCTGGCCGATCCCGTGTCCCTGGGCGTCCGGCCTGACCGCCATGCTGCGAACATAAAACCGGTCATCTTCCGGCAACCCGGAAACAGTCCCGATCATCGTGTTGCCGTCCATCGCAACCCACACCGGTCCCTCGTCAAAGCGTCCGCGAACGACATCCGCATTCGGTGTCGTGTACTCAAATGCCCCGGGCGTGTACTCTGCCTCGAACATGCCGAATGACTCAAGCAACAGCTCCGAGATCGCCTCCGACTCTTCGGGGCGCGCGAGCCGGTATTCAATATCAAGCTCCAGCGCTTTTTTCGCTTGCAACATAGATCTCCCCTTTCATATACAACACGGCGTCGCCGCCGATCTTTACACGCTCGCCGGCGAGTTCGCAAAATAATTCGCCGCCTCTTGCCGACACCTGTCGTGCGAATAATTTTTCCTTGCCTAGCTCCTTCGCCCAGTACGGAATAAGCGAGCAGTGGATCGCACCCGTCGCAGGATCTTCCGGAATGCCAATTCTCGGAGCGAACATCCGCGAAGCAAAATCGCAGTCGTCGCCCTTTGCCGTAATGATCACTTCGTCGTAAGGCAAGCTCGCAACGCGGTCCATATCAGGCTCGAGCGATCGCACTTCCTCCTGATTCCGCAACAGCATCATCAACATATTTTCCTGCGTTTCCCAACTCTTCAGCGGCGGCACTTCAGCGTCAACCAACTCGGGCCGCGTTTCGATCTCTTTAAGTGGATACGCCGGAAAATCGAGGACCATGCGTCCATCGCGCTTTTCGACACCGAGTTCACCGCTC
>JBDTSA010000216.1:0-4687 GCA_039931335.1 Acidobacteriota bacterium | reverse complement strand
CTTCGCGGCGGCAAGGTCATCGAGAAGCTGCTGATCGAAGGCGCCAAACAGATAAAAAATCTACGTCAATACGACTTCGACATTGCGATCGATTTTCAGGGCCTGCTGAAATCGGGTGTCATCGCGAAGCTTTCAGGGGCGAAAACGCGATGGGGGTTTGCGCGAGCGGACCTTCGGGAGCCGGCGGCCCGCGTTTTCTACACGGATACGGCAAGGGTCCCGAAGATGACCCATGTTATCCCGCGCAACCTCGCCATCGCGGGCACGGCGCTCGGACTTAAGTTAGGAAGCGAGCAAATATCATTTCCAGTTTTTACGACCGAGGAAGACAAGCTCGAGGCATCCGAAATCGCCCGCCGCGTCGGAACAAATTTCGCGATACTCAATCCGGCCGGAGGCTGGGTCACAAAGCTCTGGCACGCCGAGAAGTACGGTCGATTGGCCGACATGTTATGGGACGAATTTGAACTCGAGTCAGTCGTCGTCACGGGTCCAACTGAAGGGGCACTTGCATCCGAGGTTTTGCACGCGAGCCGGTCCGGCAAGACGATAACAGCCGAGCCGAGCCTGAAAGGGTTTTACGAGCTCGCCAGACTCGCTCGCGTATACGTCGGAGGCGACACAGGGCCAACGCATCTCGCGATCGCTGCCGGTGCGCCTGTCGTCGGGATTTTCGGGCCGACGGAGTGGTGGAGAAACGGCAGCTTAAATCCTGACGATGTTTGCGTCGAGCGTGTCGATATTGGTTGCCGCGTTGATTGCCATCGTCGCACGTGTGCGAATTGGATCTGCATGGATATCGGCCCTGAAACAGTATTTGAGGCCGTTCGGACGCGGCTCAGCCGAGTGGTAGCAGTAAGGTTAGGACCGCTAAATTTTTCTTGAGGCCGCTTCGATTTAAGATATAATCGGAAAAACAAGCGAACTGCCGGCGGACGCCTTCACAACATTCCTTGTTGTTTTTTATGAAATTTTCCGGTGTAAAGACACTCGTCATTGCGGGGCTAATCAGTATTTTCTCGATCGGCCTGCTTGGTCAATCAAATGGAAAGGCTGCGAAAACGGTGCCGTTTCTTGATGGCGAGAATCTCACTTACGAAGGCAAGATCAGTAAGGTCATCCGTGGTATCGCGGTAGCCGACTTAAGCTTTACGCTTCAGAAGGACCCGAGCACCGAAGACTATCTCGTCAAGGCGGAAGCAAAATCGAAAGGGACGCTGTTGAAGCTGTTTAGATTTAGCTTCGTCCAGGAACTGCAGAGCAACATTGACTCGGATGGTTTTCGGGCGACTCGTACCATCAAGCACGATGTTCAGAAAGAGCGGGTACGAAACAGCGAAGCGGTTTTCGATTACGGCGAGCGACGGGTGACATACGTCGAGACGGATCCGAATGAACCCATGCGCCCGCCGCGACGCATCGCTTCCCAGATCGATGACGCGAGCCACGATCTCATCTCGGGCTTGTACAGTTTGCGGCTTATGCCTTTGGCGGTCGGAAAATCGTTCCGGATGTCGGTTAGCGATTCCGGGCTTGTTTACGACATTCCGGTGCGTGTCACGGCGCGCGAGCAGCAGAAAACGATATTTGGAAAGCAGTGGTGCTTTCGAATCGAACCGCAAGTGTTCGGCCCGAACCGTCTCATCGAACGCGAAGGAGATATGACCATCTGGATAACCGATGACGCGCGCCGGCTGCCCGTCCGGTCGGTCGTGAACTCTCCATACGGCAAGATCGACATTCGCCTGAAAAGCGCAAAAAACGTGCGCTAACGTAGCCCTACGCGCCCGACAATAACAAACCCCAGCTTGTAACTCGCGGCTAAAGCCATCATAATTTCGTTTTATTTAGAGCTCCTTTTATGGCGGTAAGACTGTAATTGAGTGAGCTTGGGGAAGCGTTCAAGGCAGATGAGTAAAGGTTCGAAGAAAAAGGATAAGTTCGTCGCGGAAACAGAATTTATCGAGTTTGTTCCGGCCGACGAGTTGATCTCGTCGGGAGAATTTGTAGAGTCTGGCTCCGAGCCAACCGCTGCGGTTGTTGGCGGTGAGACGCTTGCTCCGGCAACGAAGCTCGACGAAATGCCGCCGGTCTTTCGCGAGCTTGCTGATCCCAAACTTCCCGAGCTTGGCCATCAAAATCGTGCACGCTTACAGATGCAGTCGCCGAACCGTCTCTTCTTCTACTGGTCCGTCGGATCGAATCCTTTTCATAAGCTGAACAAAGCTCTCGGCGCACAGACCGCAAGCTACTCACTCGTTTTAAAGCTTGTCGACCTCAAGCGTGACTTGGAAGAGATACACCCGGTCGAGGCCGAAGGTTCGTGGTGGTTCGATGTCGAAGCCGACGGAGAGTATATGGCCGAGATCGGTTTCTACGCACCAAACCGGCCGTATGTCCGAGCATTGTTCTCGAACACTGTCGGGACTCCGCGTAAGAGTCCGAGCCCGCGCGTCGACACCGAAGAAGATTGGTCGATCTCGGCCGATCGGTTTGCTCGGGTACTTGAGGTCGCCGGATTTACCGAGGACGCGTTCGAAGTCGCCCTCGCCGGCGATGATATCGACGCTGCCGAAGCCTCGACGCAATTCGCCTTGGTAGATCTGACTGGGGTTGAATCAGCGGACGCGCGGATTGGGGATATCGCCGGTGACGAGATCAGATATGCGTTACTGCTACTTGCGGCCGGTACCCCGCTCGAAGGACTCCGGTGGAAGATCAGCCCGGCGCTCTTCGCCCTGCTGGAGGAGTACGCGTCAGCTCTGAGCTCGGAGAAAGCACTAGCAGTGCTGAAGGAGCGTTTTGACATTGAGGCCGATGAGATAACGGAAGAAGAATTCGGCTCTGCGGTTTTCGGTGCGAGCTCGATAAATTTCCCGCGGCGACTTAAAACACGACGGACGCTGCCAAAGCTAAATCCGCTAAGTTCGTCAACTAGTTCGCGGCGGGCGTGAAAGCGATCGGGCATCTATGCGGTTTAGGCCGAACGCGAAGTATCAACAGAAAGGAACGCGCCATTCCGCATTCCGATATCCGCATTTGAACGATGCCGACAGGTTTCTTTAGCCTCATACTTCACGCTCACCTGCCGTTTGTCCGGCATCCCGAATATCCTGAATTCCTCGAAGAAGATTGGCTCTTCGAAGCCATCACCGAAGTCTACCTTCCGCTCATTTACATTCTTCAGAGCTTGCACGAAGCCGGCGTGAAGCCGAGATTGGCGATGAACGTTTCGCCACCGCTGTGCGAAATGCTTTCGGACGAGATGCTGCAAACGCGCTACACGCGGCATCTGGAGAATCTGCTCGAGCTCGCTGACAAAGAAGTTCACCGCACACACAACGAAGCGATGGAGTTTCACGACGTCGCGAAGATGTACGCCGAAAGCCTTCGTGCGTCTCTCGGACTCTGGAACGATCGCTACAAACGCGATCTTGTTGCGGCCTTTCGCGAGCTCCAGGATGAAGGAGTCGTCGAGGTCATCACATGCGGCGCGACTCACGGTTTCCTGCCACTCATCTCGACTCAGGAAGCGCGGCGGGCACAGGTCAATATCGCCGTCGCGAATTACAAAAAACATTTCGGCCGCCAGCCCCGCGGCATCTGGCTCCCCGAATGCGCCTACGAGCCGGGCGTTGAAAGCCTCCTAGAAGATGCGGGGATCGACTATTTCATTTCCGACACGCACGCCATCCTATATGGCGATCCGCGTCCGCGTTACGGCGTGCACGCGCCGGTGTTCTGTCCGAACGGCGTCGCGGTGTTTGCTCGTGACGTCGAAACGAGTCAGCAGGTTTGGAGCGCCGAGATCGGATATCCGGGCAGCGATGTTTACCGTGAATTCTATCGCGACGTCGGCTGGGACCTGCCGATCGAATATCTCAAGCCGCATTTGCATGAGGACGGAGACCGCCGCCATCTGGGCTTGAAATACTATCGCATCACCGGCCGCAACGTCCCGCAGCAGAACAAGGCTCCGTACATTCCCGCGCTGGCTCGCGAAAAAGCTGCGGAGAACGCTTCGCACTTTATCGGTGAACGGATCAAGCAGGCTCGTCTACTTCGTGCGACGTTCGAGGGCCATCCTCCGCTTGTTGTTTCGCCGTACGATGCCGAGCTGTTCGGTCATTGGTGGTTTGAGGGGCCGCAGTTTATCGACTTCTTTTTCCGCAAACTGCATTTCGACCAGTCGGAGATTGCCGCGATCACTCCCGGCGACTTTCTCGATTCGGGTATCCCGGTCCAGCGGCAGCGACCGACCGCTTCGTCGTGGGGCGAGAATGGATATTACAAAGTCTGGCTGAACGAACGTAACTCGTGGATGTATCCGTACCAGCACGACGCGGAACGTCGGATGACCGATCTCGTCAATCGTTTTTCGACCGAGGCTGGGAAACGCAGCTTGCTTGCAACCGAGGAGAGGCTTCTCAAGCAGCTTGCCCGCGAATTGTTGCTCGCCGAATCGTCTGACTGGGCGTTTCAGATCTACCAGGGCACGACGGTTGAATATTCGTCGCGGCGTTTCCAATCGCACGTTCACCGGTTCGATCTGCTCGCGAAGATGCTCGAGAGCGGGGATGTCGATCACGAGCTACTCGCCGAGATCGAACGCCGGGATAATATTTTTCCTGAGATCGACTATTTTGTGTATGGTTCGTAGTTCGTTGTTGGTTGTTCGTTGTTGGTT
>JBDTSA010000215.1:0-4688 GCA_039931335.1 Acidobacteriota bacterium | reverse complement strand
TTGCTCACAGGTATCTTTACGACATCTATATTCTGACGGGGGACAGTCAGAGAGCTTTCGAAGAGCAAATGCGATACGGCTTCATTGTCGATCCCGAAGCGAGACGCGAGGAGCTTCCGCGGGCGATCGAAAAAGCGGCAGTCGATGTTAAGAATTTGGGACGTGAGCGGCTATTGACGAAAATGATCGAAGAGCCCGCACGGGCCCCGAACACGTATCACCATAATGCAGTGATTTACTCCCTGCTCGGTAACGAGTCTGCAGCCATCGAAAACCTCGAACGAGCCTATGAGGGGCGAGCGTTCCTCCTGGCATTCATAAAAGCCGACCCGGTTTTTGCTTCAATCCGCGATGAACCGCGATATCAGGAGATCGTTAGAAAGATGGCCCTATAAGCAAAAAGAGGCCGCCGTTTGAGGCTGCCTCTTTTTAGAACCGGTCGTTCAATCCTAAATAAACGCGAAATCGAACTGGGCCTGGTGGATCGTCGGATCGGATGAAAGATCGACGTTACCAAGATAGGCCTCGATCTCTTCAAGCACCGATCGCTCAGAGCTTCGCAAAGCTTTCGCCACATCCGGATGGATCCGTAGCGTTGTCTGCCTGACGTCGTCCAAGTGCTTCGACAAGCGACGCGCCTCGGACAAGATTTCGTAGCAGATCGTCGTCGGCGATTTAACCCAGCCCGCACCTTCGCAATAGTCGCACGGCGCACACATCGTACGTTCGAGCGATTGCTTGACACGTTTACGCGTCATGATGATCAAGCCGAAATCGTTAAATGAAAGGACCTTGGTCGGCGACTTGTCGCTTTGCAGAGCTTCCTGAAGGGCTTGCGAAACCTTGTGACGATTTCGCCGGTCCTCCATGTCGATCAGATCGAGCACGATGATCCCGCCGAGATCGCGAAGCCGGATCTGCCGTGCGATCTCATCGACCGCCTCCATGTTCGTCTTCGTGATCGTGTCTTCGAGCCGGGCATTTCCCTTCCCTACAAACTTACCGGTGTTGACGTCGATCGCAACGAGAGCCTCGGTCTGATTGATGACCAGATACCCGCCGGATTTCAGCCAGACACGAGGCTTGAGCGCCTTATCGATCTCTTCCTGCACGCCATAGGCATCGAGAATCGGCTCTTCACGTGTATAAAATTTCACGCGACCGACGAGACGCGGCTGCATGCGGTTTATGAACTCGACCGTCCGCAGATATTCCTCTTCGCTATCCACTCTGATCGCCGTAAATTCGTCGGAAAGGTGATCGCGAAGTAGACGCTGTACGAGATCGAGGTCCTGATGGACCATCGCCGGCGATTTCGCTTTCTCGCTGTTTTTCTTGACGTCTTGCCACGTCCGCACCAGGTACCGGGCATCTTGTCGTAAATCTTCTTCCGAAATTCCGATACCGGCGGTGCGGACAATAAATCCGCCCGACGGAATGTCTTCGTCCTGCCGGATGCGTTGGATCAGAGTTCGAAGTCGTCCGCGCTCGCTCGCCGATTCGATCTTTCGCGAGACTCCGAGATGCTCGATCGTCGGCATGTAAACGAGAAAGCGGCCCGGCATCGCGATGTGCGATGTGATCCGTGCACCTTTACGAGCGATTGGCTCTTTAGCGATCTGAACCAGGATCTCCTGGCCTTCGCGAAGGAGCTCGGAGATCGTCGGCTGCGGTCCTCGGTCACGTCCGTCGCGCCCTCGTCCTTGGCCGCTTCGCCCGCGATCGCCACGAGTGTCACGGTTATCCCGACGCTCGCCGCTACGCTCAGCCCCGCGCTCGGCACCACGATCACCGCCGCGTTCAACACTGCGCTCGGAACCACGTTCAGCCCCGCGCTCGCCACCACGATCACCGCCGCGTTCAACACTGCGCTCGGAACCACGTTCGCCGCCGCGTTCAGCACCGCGCTCGGAACTACGTTCACCGCCGCGTTCTGCACCGCGTTCAGCACCGCGCTCGGAACTACGTTCACCGCCGCGTTCAGCACCGCGCGCGGAACCCCGTCCGCCGCGCGGAGCCGGCTTTGTTTCCTTTTTCTCAACGGCCTCGGCCTTCGGCTCAGCGACTTCTACCGGTGACTCCTCGGCGGCTTCAGCAACAGTTACCTCGAGCTCGCCATTGCCGTTCTCGTTACCATCGACGTCGGAACCCGGCTCTTCGCCGTTTACAGACTCGCCCGATGCGTCCGTTGTTTCGCGACGTCCTCGGCCACCTCGCCGGCGTCCACGTCCACCACGACGAACCGCCATCTCGGCGATCTCGTTCGACTCTTTTACGCTCGCCTCGCCGTCCTCAAGAGTGTCCGAGGCTTTCTTAGTTTTGCTCCGCGTCGTCTTCGCTTTGGCACTTTTCGCTTTGGCGGGTTTCTTTTTGGTCTCTTCAGCCGCCGGCTCTGAGTCAGCCGGTTCGTCGTCGGATTTTTTCTTCTTCGAGGTCTTCGTGAATTTTCCGTGCGACGATTTCGCCGGGCCTTTTCGTTTCTTCTTCGGAGCATCGTCCAAGCCAGCGTCGTCATCGTCTTCGTCAGCGATCCGTTCGAACGCACTCGGCGCATCGGTGACGGATCCGAGCAGCGATCCGACCTCCGCATCGGCGGTGCTCTCCATGTCGAACTCGATCGCCCGCACCTGATCGACGATACGTTCTTGCATGTAGGCGTCCTTGAACATATCTCCGGTCGTTTCCTCGTCGTCGATCACACGCTCAAACCCGGAATCTTCGAACTCGAATACGGGCACGCGTGTCTCGGCGTCGTCGTCCTTGTCAGCAGCAACACTGCCGCTCCCGGGTGCTTCAGCCCGCTCATCGCGTGACCCTCTGCCACGGCGCCCGCGGCCGCGCTTTGCCCTCGATGTATCGGTCGCTTTTTCATCGGCTCCGTCATCTTCGTTGGCGATTTCGGCGAGCGGCTCTGCGAGCTCCTGCACCGCCTCCATCTGTTTCTCACGCTCGACACGGGCGAGGTCGATCTTTTCGTTCGCCTCGCGCTTTGCTTCTTCGGGCGTCTTCTTCGACTTCTCCATGACGATGCGCTCGATCTCTTCCTCCTCGTCAAAGAAGTCGGAGACATACAGGAACGCGTCGCGCTCGAGACCGATCGAGACAAACGCTGATTGCATACCGGGCAGCACACGCTGAACACGGCCCTTGTAGATATTGCCGGCGATGCCTGAGTTTTCTTCGCCGCGCTCGATATAAAATTCGGTAACCTTCCCGTTATCGAGAATTGCTATTTTCTTCTCGCGTCCATTGACGCTAATGATCATCTCTTTAGACATAAGTGAGATTTGTTTTCCTTAACTGCAAATGTAGATATGCACGCAAGGTCGGCCGGCGATCTTCGGAGAGAGTCAACATTAGGGGGATTTTGAACAGACCTAAACCTCTATCGCCATCGACAGAGTGGATTTTGCGTAATGTTTTAGCTTATTGTTCCGAACCCGAGATGTAACTCCGGATTCGAAGCCTGTGAATTGTCTCACGCAGGAATCTCTTTTATCAAAAAAGCGTCGAACGCTTTTTTGCCTAAGGGAGCACGGGATTTCGCTCTATGCGTGAATCGTGCCTCAACCTTCAAAAATCTGTGTGCCGTGTTGTCCGGCGTTCTAAAATCCTCTAACGTTTGCTCCTGAACCGTCATCTTCTGATCCGTCCCTTCGGCAAACTCGAAATAAGTATAAACAAATAGAGTGGTTTGGTAAACGTTCAATGAAAGATAGTTGCATCGGCCCGAATTTCGACTTCAGCAACGGACACGATACAATTCTTGCCACCGCACTCTTATGGAGATCTATTTTCAGCTGATCAACGACGCCGAAGGTGTTCGAAACGCATGTCGGGAACTCGCGGCCGAGAAATTGCTCGGCTTCGACACCGAGACGACCGAGCTTGATCCGTATCGCGGCGATCTGCGATTAGTTCAATTCAGCACGGGACGAGCAACCTACGTTTTCGATCTAAAAAGTTTCGGCGCTAACGGATCGCTTCGCTCGAATCCGGATCTTGCGCCGCTGCGTGAAATTCTCGCCGACGGTGGAAAAACAAAGATCGCCCACAACGCAAAGTTCGATGCAAAATGGGTGCGGTATCATCTCGGGGCGGAGCTCAATGGCATCGCCGATACTTTTCTCGCCAGCCAGTTGATCGCTGCCGGCGATTCGGAAAGACGTCATTCGCTTGCCGACGTCGCACAATTCTTTACCGGCACCGAGCTGGATAAATCAGAGCAGGTCAGCGATTGGAGCGGCGAGCTTTCACAATCGCAGATCGAATATGCGGCCCGCGACGCCGCCATCATGATCCCGCTTTGGGAACAGATGGAAGATCGACTAAAGAACGACGATCTCAGGCAGGCTGCTCAACTCGAATTCGAGTGCATCATGCCGATCGCCGAGATGGAGCTCAGCGGCTTTTATCTCGACGAAGCCCGCTGGCGCGAGCAACTCGATAAAGTGAGAGTTGCTCAAGAGAAAGCCGCCGACGAGCTTCAGGACATGTTATCGGCCGGCGTCGCGCAGGCTACGTTGTTCGGCCGGGCCGAGATAAACCTCGACTCGCAGCAGCAGGTAACCGACGCGCTTTTGAATCTCGGCGTTCCGGTTCCTGACACGACGCGTGCGTGGCAGCTGCAGCCACTCGCGGAAAAATATCCGGTCGTCGCGAAGCTTCTCGAATATCGGGGAGTCGCA
>JBDTSA010000214.1:0-4701 GCA_039931335.1 Acidobacteriota bacterium | reverse complement strand
CGGCAGTTAACGATGTAGTAATTTTACGAAAACAATTTTTGCCGAGCATTTGATTTAATATCCTCCTGTAACAATCCTTTAAGAAATAACCTTTCCGAGGGGTCGCGAAATCGCGATCGGAAAGGTTGCAAACTCTATCGAGTAGGGCTAATCACTGTACCGTTGCTGCCAACGTTTATATCCTGGTCGTTAAGAGCGGTCCAAAGAATGACCGCTGCGGCACCTGCGAAGACGCCTCCCCAGATCCACCAAGCCGCACCGCCATCATCATCGTCGTCGTCATCCTTTAGTCCGGCTGCCGACACAGACTGGCCTGCCGCTAGCTGAAAGGTCTTGCCATTCATGGTTTTGATATTGACGTTTTCAGCCGCGCCGAGAACGGACACCGTACCGGAGGTTAATTCGCCAAAAATGCCTTTTTCATCAAATGTGAGATTTAGTGCCGTATTAGGAGCGAGCTCGATCTTTCCGAGTCTGCTCAGATTTAAAACGGCGTTAGAGCTGTCAGATGTAGTAATAGTGCTGCCGGAGAAAACCGAGCGTCCGCTCCTTGCGACTTCACCGTTAACAAAAACAAACGGGGCTTCACCGTTGACAATCTTTCCTGAAACCGCAAGTTCACCGGCAGCCTTCCCAGGGCTAGCCAAAGCAACCATCGAGTAAGTTGCGAGTACCGCCACACATAAGCACATAGAGAGTGCTTTGCGAATCCACAGTTTGCTGTTCATATCTCTCCTCTTATATCGCCCAAAA
The DNA here is from genome assembly GCA_039931335.1 of Acidobacteriota bacterium. Classification (GTDB taxonomy): domain Bacteria; phylum Acidobacteriota; class Blastocatellia; order Pyrinomonadales; family Pyrinomonadaceae; genus OLB17. The sequence goes on along the minus strand of JBDTSA010000214.1, from coordinate 3,948 downwards.
TCAATAATTTCAAAAAATCAAACCTATCAATCTTTTACACGAATCAAGGGTTGATGTCAATAAAAACGACCCTCGCAGTGTAAAAACTGGATAAAGAACCTATTGCTGTGCTTATGAAACTTCTAAGCTAAGATTTGAAAGATACTTATATCACAACCATGCGCCATTTCAAAGGTATTTTATAAAGATTTTTTGAAGTTCGATTCTCCGGCACGGGTTGGGTATGAAAAGCAGCGCGAAAATTTGCACGATTCGCATAGAATAGGGTGAACTCCGATGGTAATTTGCGTGGCCACGCGGAACGACCCGTGCTTTTTGCCGATAGTAGAGTTTTTTGTTTTAATTGTGACACCTTACGAATTACAAGAGGAGAAAATCGCAATGAAAGTTCGAGCAATTGTTTTGTTTTTCTTTCTGTCTTTCCTACTCGCTTGTGCGAGCCCGACTTCGAATCAGAGTAATGCCACAAACCAGCCCGGCAATTCCGCGTCCGATCCCAATAGAAAGCTCAAGATCGGATTTGCAATGGCGACTGTGAAAGAAGAACGTTGGCGGCGCGATCGCGATGCCTTCGAAGCACACTGCAAGCAGATGAACGTTGAGTGTGTTATCACCGTTGCGGACAACAACTCCAGCCGCCAGGCAAACGATGTCGACAATCTGCTGACACAGAAAGTTGATGTCCTGGTGATCGCTCCGCAAGAGGCGACCGAGGCGGCGGCCATGGTTGAGAAAGCAAAGGCGCAGGGAGTGCCTGTCATTAGTTACGACCGGCTCATCAACTCGGACAAGATAGATCTTTACATCTCGCATCAAGTGCCGGTTATCGGGCAGAAGATCGCAGAATACGCTCTGCAGAAAGTGCCGAAAGGAAACTACGTTATGGTTTACGGCGCGTCCACCGATAACAATGCTCACATAATGAAAAAGGCGCAGCTTGACGTTCTGCAGGCCGCTATAGACCGAGGTGACATCAAGATAGTCGCAGATCAAATGATCCCCGATTGGAAAAACGACCTGGCCCTAAACTTTGCAGAGAACAGCCTCACGAAAGAGAACGACAACATCCAGGCTTTCGTCGTCTCGAACGACGGTATGGCGGGCGGCGTGATCTCGGCTCTTGCTAAGAAAGGACTCGCCGGGAAGGTTCTTGTCACGGGCCAGGACGCCGGTCTCGAAGCTCTTCAAAATATCGCCGAAGGAAAGCAAACTATGACGGTTTACAAGCCGATCATTCCGCTTGCAAGCCAGGCGGTCGAGGCTGCGATCAAACTTGCGAAACACGAAGCGATCACAACGACACCCTTTAAAAACGACCGGATCGGCGGAAAGGAAGTGCCGGCAATATTGCTCGAAGTGACGGTCGTCGATAAAGACAACCTGATGCTAACGGTTATCAAGGACGGATACGCAAAGTTCGAAGACGTTTACCGGAATGTCCCGGAGAGCGAGCGGCCAAAGCAACAGTAAATCTTGATGGCAAACGTATATGTCCTTGCCGGCGATGTCGGCGGGACAAATCTCAGAATGGCGGCCGTTTCGAGTGATGGGTCGATGCTCTGTCAGGTCAGCGAGCCGACTCCGAAAACGGGAGCGGCCGACGACGTAATAGATGCAATTTCTCGTGTTGCGGAGTCGTGTATCGCCGAAAGCAGGATCGACGGGCGCCCAGCAGCTTTCGGGTTGGCGTTGGCCGCGTTAGTCAGTGTTTGCGAGGGCCGGGCATTGAGTTCGCCGAACCTTCCGGAACTAAACGGACTGTTTCTCGCAGCGAAGCTTTCTGAGAGACTCAATCTTCCGGTCGTGCTCGAGAATGATGCCACGGCTGCGGCGATCGGAGAACATTGGCTGGGATCCTCAAAAGGCGTAGAGAGTTCGGTATTCGTAACTCTCGGCACGGGCGTCGGAGGCGGGCTTATCCTGGACGGACGTGTCTACCGCGGCGTCGATGGTACGGCTGGTGAGATCGGCCATATCTGCGTAGAGCCCGACGGCGTTCGCTGCGGATGCGGTAGCCACGGATGCGTCGAACAATACTCGTCCGCAACGGCGATAGTACGAATGGCAAGGGAGCAGTTGGAACAAGGTTTGGCGTCGCGTCTGAAAGTAGATGAAGCTTTTACATCGAAGGATGTTTACGATGCCGCGGCTAAAGGTGACGCAGTGTCGCTCGAAACCTTCAGGCAGATGGGCCGGTATCTGGGCATTGTCTTGGCCGGACTTGTCAACGTCTTGAATCCGGAGCTGATCGTCATCGGAGGCGGTGCAGCGGCCGGATGGGATTTCTTCATCGAACATCTCCGATCCGAACTCCTGGCTCGAGCATTCCGGCACCCGGCTACGCGAGTACGCATTGTGCGGGCCTCGCTCGGCGAAACCGCGGGGATTCTGGGGGCCGCCCGTGTAGCCATTGATTCAGTAACTGAGCCTGCGAGGCGATCCGCTATGTAGCTTGTATTAGGTTCTCTCTTTGTTATATACTCTCTTTTTCCTGCAATGCGTAGGACGTGTTGGGTGGGCTCTGGTGCCCACTTTTTATTTGGTTTAAAACGATGCAGCGGGATCCGATAGCAGAGCGAATTAACCATATGGCGTCTCGGGCCGCGAATGAGAACGGCGTCGAGTTTGTTCACTCGGAGATTGTCGGCAGCAAGCGGAACATGACGGTCCGCATTTACATCGACAAACCCGAAGGTGTGACGCTCGAAGATTGCTCGACCGTTTCGCGGGCGATCGAGACGGTGATCGATGCGGATGATTTCATCCCGTCGCCGTATGTGCTGGAGGTATCATCACCCGGGCTTGAGCGGCCCCTCTTCAGCATCGAGGATTTTGAAAGATTTGCGGGGAAGAAAGCGAAAGTGAAGACATTCGACGCGGTCGCAGGACAAGCAAATTTCAATGGCCGAATTACCGCGGTCGAAGGTTCGGAGATAGTATTCGAAGACAAATCGAACGGCACGATCCGCATTCCGTTCGATAAAGTTACAAAGGCGAATTTGAGAGTCGATTTAGCGGAAGAATTTAAGAAGAAGCGTTAGCTGACGACAGCTACGCGGTTTGCAATATGACATCATCGATTGGACAGAGTATTGAGGCACTGTGCAGTGAACAGGGGCTTGACCGCGACATGGTCATCGAGGCGATGAAGGACGCGGTCAAGGCGGCGGCGCGCAAACAGTTCAGGACCCAGGACAAGACTGGCGACAACATTCAAGTCGACTGGAACAACGAAGAAGGCGCCATCGAGATCTCGCTGCAGAAGACGGTTGTCGAAGAGGTTGAGAACGATTCGGCAGAATTATCGCTCGTCGAAGCACAAGAGCTCGCGGGTGACGAGATCGAGATCGGCGATATGCTTCAGATCCCGCTCCCGCAGGAAGAGATGGGCCGTATCGCCGCCCAGACCGCGAAGCAGATCCTCGTTCAGAAGGTACGTGAAGCGATCCGCGAAAAAGTTTACGAAGAGTATATCGATCGCAAAGGCGAGCTGATCAACGGTACCGTCAAACGGTTCGAGCGCGGCGACATGATTATCGATCTCGGTAACAACCTCGAAGCTATCGTTCCGAAGCGCGAGCAGTCACGCGGTGAAATGTGGAATCAGGGCGAACGTATTCGCGTCGCCATCGTAGACGTAACCAAAGATCAAAAAGGGCAGCAGATCAAAGTTTCCCGCGCGTCGTCGGAACTCATCAAACGCTTGTTTGAGATGGAAGTCCCGGAAATTTATGACGACACCGTCGTCATTAAATCTGCGGTCCGGGAGCCGGGCGATAGAGCGAAGATCGCGGTTGCGTCGAATGAAAAAGACGTCGATCCGGTCGGAGCTTGCGTCGGTATGAAGGGTTCGCGCGTTCAATCGATCATCAAGGAACTGCGTGGCGAAAAGATCGACATTATCGAATGGTCGGACGAACCTTCGGTATTCGCAGCGAACGCGCTTTC
>JBDTSA010000213.1:0-4709 GCA_039931335.1 Acidobacteriota bacterium | reverse complement strand
ACATGTCCATCGCCCCAGTTTGCTTTTAGGAGGAGCAAATGAAATTAAAAACTCTTTCGGAAAAGATATGACGCCCGTATGAAAAATGTTCGACTGTTCCGCTCGAAGCCGGGCTCATTCTGGTTCGTGAACGGACTGAATCCGTGATAATTGAAATTGTCGTTGTAACCGACGTAGAACGCGGTACCCGGATTGGGATTCCAACCGAATAGAAATTGACCGCTCGTGTTACGGCTCAGAGTGTCGTAGTCCGCCCGCAGCCTCACAAACGTGAATCGCGAAAATTGATACGTCGATCGGACCGAAAAAATATTCGTGTCGAACGCGATCCCGGCGTTGTCGTTTCTGACGAGACGGCTCTTTGTGTAATCGAGCGACACGCGAAGCGGATCGATCGGTTTGTACTCACCGCCGAGATTCAAATCGAACTGCCATCCGCGGCCCGGATCTAACCTAGGATCCGGCGGCACATTATTCGGATACGGGTTTGGATTATTTGTCGGGTCAGCTTGATACGCGTAAAGCTGCTGTAGGTACAACTGATATTCGGGGCTGCTTAAGTATTCGCGGAATGCCGGACTGGTCCGTGGATAACGATTGCCGGCACCGAAATCGAAGTCGAACGCATTGATTATCGATCCGATAAATCCGTAGACCGAAAGCTTCTTGTTGACGGTCTTGTTGTAATTGACGCTGAAGTACGGCTGATACGCCGACCGAGTCGGAGCCCCAAAGAAGCCGCCTGGAAATTCAGTCTTGTAAAGCTTTTCAAAGCCGACGCCCGCTTCGATGTTGACGAATAAACTTCCCTGAAGAACTAGATTGAAGTTATTGCCGATGAGGCCTTCCTGCGTTTTCCCTTTCCAGTCGGCCACGTAACGGCCGAACTGCGACCAGCTTGCGCGGATCAACTTCGCCTTGGCATCGGACTTCGTGCTTACACGATTCGCGAAAAAGAACGAGTTCGTATTCGTTCGTCGTGTAAAACCCGAGTCTGCCCGATAGTCACTCGAGCGGCCGATGGCTTCGAACGTCCATCCATGCCGGTCGGTCGTGTAATCCAGATTGAAGTAATATCCCAAACCGTTACCGGTGCGATATTCGAATCTGTCAGTGTCCGAGTTGTAAAAATTCTTGCGAGAGTGCGTTCCCAGAACCTGAAATTCTAAAACAGTCCGCGGATTCAGTTTGAATTTGCCATCAAAGCCGCCGTTGAAATTCCGGTTACGCGGGAAGATGCGAGCTGTTCCAAAGAAACCGATGCTGTTCTCTTTGCCGATATCGCGCTTCAACCGAAGCACGCTGAAAAGCGCATTCTCATCCACGAACGGAGCGATCCGCGGCGCGATAACCGCATCACCGCGCTCGTCTTCGGAATAATTTCCCGGGGCGTTATCTGATGCGACGAGAAAACCGAAAGTGTTCTTGCCCGTTTTGCCGGTCAGCTTCGCAGCGAAGTCCGGATCGACTATCGTCCGCGAATAGAAAGATTGAAGGGGAGAGTTAAAGATTTCCTTACCTTCCAAAAAGAATGGACGCTTCTCCTGGAAAAAGATCGGGAAGCGTTGATTCGCCGTCACGACCGGCGCATCAGCCTCGATCTCGGCGTAGTCGGGATTGATGGCGGCGTCCAGGGTTACATTCGGACTGATGTTGTATTTTAGATTTACGCCGAGATCGGCCTTGATCGAACCATTGACGAACCTTCCGGGATCCTGCACACCGATCGGATAGAAGACGGGATCAAATCCGAGCGCGTTCGCAGTTGAGATCGGCAATGTTCGCTTCCTGCTTCCTGTTTCCGAAATCGTGATGCTCGGTGCAACTTCGAGCGTTCGCTCATACTTGATCCCGTCGAGACCAGCGATCTTTCCATGCTTGATCAGGAATCCTGAGACGTTGCGATCGTCGGGAAGCCACTGGTCGAACTCGTCGTTGAATCGATCGATGTTTCGCGCGACATTGAAACCCCAAAGCTTTCTTTTCCCTGCTGAGTACCGAAGCGACCTGAAAGGAATCTTGACCTCGACCGACCAACCCCAGTCTTCAATCACGCCTTTCGACTCCATGACAATGTCGACCGAAAAATCCGCTCCGGTGCCCTCGGTGTAGATTCCATCCTGTTGTATGCCGAACGGGTTAAAGCCGAGAACGTAAGCACGTCGTTGATCGTTGTAAGTGTCGATCCACATTCGCACGTTGTCTTCCCCATAGACGTTGTCGCGCTTGGCAACAGTCGCGCGAATCTTGTCTTTCTCGTCCCAGCACTTGAACGCGACGTAAAGATTCTTTTCGTCGTACATCATCAGAACTTCTGTCGGTTTCGACGGTGCTGTGTTGTCGCCGGGACTGGTTTGATAAAAGTCCTTAAATACGGACGCAGTCTTCCAGGCTTCTTCGTCGGGCTTACCGTCGATCGTGATGCCGACCGGATCTATCTTTGGCACCGTAACCGGTCGCGCTTTTTCCGGCGGGATCTCCACTTTTGACTTCCTTGTCACGGTCTCTCTGCTGCCGCTTTCCGCCGCCGGAGCGGCGGAGGGATTTGAAGTTGGCGGAGCAGCGCTCGAAGGAGCAGTGGCCGAATTCGAGTTAGGCACGACGTCAGTCGGATCGCTGCTGCTCGACTGCCCATGCACGCAGATCGACAAAAGAAGGTATAAAAACACAGGGTAAAACTTCTTCATGACTACACCTAAGAATTAAATAAATAAGGAAGGCGGAAATAAATACTCTGACTGAAACGCACTATTGGTCAGAATGTTTCAAAATAAAGGTCCGGAAAAAAACCGGACGTGAAATCTATCAGTTTGAATTTACTGCGGCAGCGCTGCGAACGATCAACTTGCCTTCGTTAAAGTCGAAGTTGAATTTCGATCCACCTCGGCCTAGTCGCCAAGTATGCTCGTCCTCCCGAACCACATCGACACCGTCGCCTTCGACCTCGGTATTCGAGACAAAGCTCGCGTTTGAGTTCTCGGGCAGCGTTAACGTCACAGTTCCATCAGTCGCCTTTGCGGAGAGTTTCTTGAAGTCACCCTCAAGGAACACGTCACCGCATGCTGTCTGTGAATCAAAGTCTCCCTTGAAGCCGATCACACGCACCCGCGCTTCGTTAGCCGTGAGATTCAGATGTCCATCGACGTCCCGGACATTGATCGACTCGTCTTCGCCCTTCAGCTCGATCTCGCCTGAGACCCCGTCAAGACGTATCTCACCATCAGTCATGATCTTTAAGTTTGATTTCCTCGGAACGTAAACTTCGATTCGAACGCGCTCAGGACCTAGCTGGAACGCGGGCGCGAGGAAAGCGGCGTCGGCGGCATTGTTAATTACCTTCAGCGTAACGACCGAGTCCTTGCTCTCTTCGGTGACCGTCGCCGCCTGACCGCGCCGGCCCGCAACCTCGGTCACGACATACTGAACTTCAGATCGATCCCATCCACGAACGCTGACCGAGCACCCTTTCGCTTCAATACTGACCTTTGTAGATCCTTTTACCGGTATCGTATTTCTTTTTTTTTCGACAGTGGGTGTCCCTGAAAGCCACCGGGTCTGTCGCAGTCGTCCCAGTTCATCCTGCCGTTCTCGCATGCCGTCGCGCATTTTCGCCTCGATCTTCGCTTCATCGATGTCGATCTTCATCTTCTCGAGCTTTTTCAGCTCATCGATCTTCATCTTTTCGAGCTGCGGTCCGACTGACTCGATCGCCCTCTGAGCTTCCTTCATCGACTCGGCCGTTACCTTTCTCGATTCGCGCATTGCGCGTGAGACCTCACGATCGACTTTAGCGGCCTCGACGGCTGTCGCTGCAGCTTCGGCATCCGCATCCGCACCCTCGTCCCAGTCTTCGTCAGCTTTCTTATTGGGCAATAAGTTTGTCGCGGGATTAGGGGTACGGCCATCATTCTTACGGCCGATCGAAAGCTTGCCGTTGACGCTGTTGAGCTTAATCTGCGCTTCACCCGTGCCAACGCGTCCGTACAGATCGCGGCCGACATATTGGCCTTTCCGCACGGGAAGCCCGAAATCATTTGTTATGTTTCCGTTCAACGAGTCGGCCTTGATCGTCGCATTCACGTCTGACGGCACGATCAAACTAACTGTCCCGTTTACCGTGCTCAGATTGATCTTGCTGCTGCCATCCACGCGATCGAAATCCGCGGTCACTGTTCCGTTGACAGTCGAAAGACTTGCTGCACCTCGAAGATTCGTTGCCACGACGTCGCCATTGACCGCGGAGATCTTTGTAGCGTTTGTGAAATTTGAGACCGTCACCGAGCCGTTCACGGTTTCGATCTCGTTCAAGACCGCTGCGCGAGGCACGAAGAGTCGGAATTCGACTTCGAGTTTTCGACTCCGGTTCTCGCTTCGCTTGTCATTCCACTTCCAACTCTTGTAGTCGGCCTCGACGCTGAATGAATCGGCGGTAGCTTCAACTTTTATGTCGACGTCCGCCAAAGTCTCTTTACTGTCGGCGATCTTTGTCGCTTCGAGCCTAACTTCGTCGCGATCCCAAGCCTCGACAGTGATCGAGCCGTTCACATTAGACACGCTAACGTTGCCGTTTTTTGAGAGCGGATAGGTCTGTTCAAATTTTTCAGTCTCGTCGCCGACAAATACCTCGGTCGTCAGAGCCGGGGCGTTATTGTTATGCGAATGATTCAGGGCTTGATCACCATTCGATGAAAACAATAATCCGGCGAATA
>JBDTSA010000212.1:0-4717 GCA_039931335.1 Acidobacteriota bacterium | reverse complement strand
CCCAGCTTGCTCGCCCAGCGTCGGCGCCGGCAAGCGGAGGAGTCGGCGGCCGAATACACACTACAGATATTGATCGGTAATGCACCTAACGAAGAGGTCGCAACGGAAGACCTTCTCACAAAGATCCCCGTCCCGAATGAGATCCAACTTTTCTCGGATTCCGCGATCGGTACGCGACCAGAGTTTGCACAGTTCGAAGCTGCACAACGAGCCGCCGAATTGGACGTCCGCGTCGCGAAGGCTGACCGCCGTCCGCAGTTTACGTACTCAATAAGCAGCGGCTTCATAACCGACTCACTCGCTCCCGGGCCGATCAAGAATCACGCCGGGCTGCAAGCCGTGGCCGGAATTACGATACCGATCTTCGATTGGGGCGCGAGCCGTTCGCGCGAAACTCAAGCTCGGCTTCGCGTGCAGCTTGCGACGAATTCGCGGCTCATCGCTGAGCGCCAATTCGTTCTAGCTTTTTACACCGCTCGAACGCAAGCTCTTGCGGCCGGCGAACGGATCGTACAGCTCAGGCTTTCCATCGCCGATGCCGAAAGTAACGTCACCGCGTCCATTGCAAGGTATCGAGCCGGCGAGGCGGCTGTCACTGAAGTGATCGACGCGCAGAACACACTCGTCACGCAGCGACAAGCGCTCTATCAGGCGCTTTTCGATTATCAGACCGCCAAAGCGCGGCTCGCTCGGGCCGCGGGGAAATAAGCTTATGGTTGAGGACGACGCTAAAATAATTGACGACGCAGGAGAGCCGGTCCTTGTGGGCACGCTCGATGAAGACATCGATGCCCCGAACCCGCGTCGCAGGGCGTTCATCATCCTCGGCAGCGTGATCTTTTTGTTTCTGCTCATCGCCGGATATGTGATTTGGAATCGTGACACGGCGGCGACCGAGCCGACGGAAGAAGTCATCGTCAGCGTGAAGGTCGCCAAAGCGGAGAAAGATTCGATCGCGAAAGAACTGTCGGCCATCGGTACGGTCGTCCCGTCCGAACGTGCCGACGTATCGGCAAGCATCTCGGCGCAGATCCGACAGATGGCGCTACTAAAAAACAAGTTGGTAAACCGCGGAGATCCGATTGCGATATTGTCGTCCGAGGACCTTGTTGCTCAGCGAAACGAGGCCCAGGCGGCGCTCGATGAGGCGAGGCTCAATCTGCAAACCGTGCAGAAAGTTCAGATTCCGCAAGCGATTGCGCAATCGACAAAAGATGTGAACGATGCGAAAGCCGCCGTCGATAACACGCGTGCGACATACGAGCGGCGCCGCGTCCTTTACCAGAAAAACGGCATCTCTTTGAAGGAGCTGGAGGCATCCGAGCTTGCGTACAAAAATGCACAGGACGCATATCGTCTCACAGTTTCAAATGCCCAGATCAACCGCACGGGGGTAAACCCGAATTCGCAATCGATCGCAGTGGCGAAGATCAAACAGGCGCAGGATCGGCTGGCGAACATCGATGTTCAGGTCGGGCGCGGCACGGTTCGAGCGCCGATCACCGGAATCGTCACCGATCAATTCCAATACGAAGGCGAGTTCGCCCAGCAGGGTGCAAAACTCGTAACCATCGCCGATATCAGTACGGTGATCGTAAAGGCGCAGTTTGCCGACAATGTTGTTCGCGACCTGAAAGTCGGCGACTCGGTAACTGTCTATCCGATGGAGGCCCCGGGGGAAAAAATGACTGGGCCGGTAACGCTCATCAGCCATTCAAGTGATCCGCAGAACCGAACGGTCGAGGTCTGGGCGAAGTTTGGAAACCCACAGGGACTGCTTCCCGCGAATGGAGCCGTCCAATTCGTCGTTGAAAGCCAGCCAGTCGATGACGCCGTGGTCGTTCCCGCGTCCGCCGTGGTCCTCGATGCGACAAATGCGGATGAAGGCACTGTGATGGTCGTCGGTCTCGACATGATCGCCCACGAGAAAAAGGTGACGGTCGGAGTAAAACAGCGCGACAAGATACAGATCCTCGAAGGCCTTCTCGGCGGCGAAACAGTTGTGATCGAGGGAAACTATTCGCTTCCGGACGGAACAAAGGTCGAGATCGCTGCCGACGAAGAAGGCGGCGCAGCGAGTGAGAAGTGACGAGGGACAGTGACACGGGACGAGTGATAAGTGGACGGGTGACAAGTGACGTGGTTCAGTTTCAAACACTAACTACGGAAGACTGAGAAGGTAGATGAAATTCGCCGGAATAATCTCACGACAGTCACGGGCCGTACTGGTCGTCGTGGGATTATTGTGCGCAGCGGGGCTCTATGCGGCGATAAAACTGCCAACCGCCATCTTTCCGAACACGGATTTTCCGCGCATCGTGGTGACGGTCGAGAACGGCGAAGAGCCCGCGGATCAAATGCTGGTTTCGGTCACGCAGCCGATCGAGGAAGCTATGAACGGCATCCCGGGGGTCCAGCGGATCCGTTCAACTACGGCGCGAGGTTCCGCCGAGATCAATCTGTTTTTCGATTGGAGTACCGACATTGTACTGACGCAGCAGATCGTCCAGGGACGTATCGCACAACTCGATCTGCCCCCGACGGCCAAGCTCACAAATGTCAGTCGCCTCACGTTCGCCGTTTTTCCGGTGAGCGGTTACAGCCTTGTGTCGGACAAACGCGACACTACGGCGCTGCGAGAGATCGGCAGCTTTCTTATCCGACCAAGACTTGCGAGGCTTCCGGGCGTCGCTGAAGTACAGGTCGTCGGCGGCAAGGTGAGAGAGTTTCATGTCGAGATCGACCCTGGGAAGCTTGCCGCGCGCAACGTGACGATCGGGCAGGTTACCGACGCGATCAAGAATTCGAACCTTCTGGCGTCGCCGGGTCTGCTCGAAGAAAATCATCAACTTGAATTGGCTCTTATCAGCGGCCAGGCGGTTTCCCCGGACGAGCTCCGCGGGATAGTCGTCGCCAACATCAACGGTGCGAATATTTTGGTGTCTGATATCGCGTCGGTCGGCGAAGGCTCGGAACCGAACTATACGATCGTCACGGCGGACGGACACGACGCGGTGCTCTTAAATATCTTGAGACAGCCGGATGCGAACACGGTTTCGGTAACTGACGAAGTCAAGGCCGAGCTTGCCGCGATCGAGAAGACGCTGCCGAAAGACATCACGATCGCTCCGTTTTATGACCAGTCGATCATGGTCTCCGACTCGATCCATTCTGTCCGCGACTCGATCATCATCGGCCTCATCCTCTCGGTCATAATTCTCTACGCTTTCCTCCGAAATATCGGCACAACGCTAGTCGCAGTTCTCGTTATACCGGTGACGATCCTGGTCACGTTTCTCGCGATGTATCTCGTCGGATTGTCGTTCGACCTGATGACGCTCGGCGGCGTCGCGGCCGCCATTGGGCTTGTCATCGACGACGCCATCGTCGTCGTCGAAAATATCTACACTCATCTTCTTCACGGCGAATCGCGCCATCACGCCGTCCAAAAAGCGATCTCGGAGATAACCGTTCCGATCATTGGGTCGACCATTACGCCGGTCGTCGTCTTTCTACCGTTAACATTCTTAACCGGCGTCACCGGAGTCTTCTTTCGTTCGCTGGCGCTAACGATGGCGGTTGCTCTGATCACATCACTTGTGCTTGCGTTGACCCTCACGCCTGTCCTCGCCGAAAGATTTGTTCACATCAAGGGTGAAGGCAAAGGCCATGAAGAGTTAGGAAAAGTTTTGAGTCAGGTGATCAGGCCATACGAATGGCTTCTGCGTCACGCGTTGAGGAATCACCTGGTGGTATCGATCGCCTGCGTAGCTATTCTGGCGGTGTCCTATTTGGTTTACACCCAACTCGGCTCTGAATTCATTCCGGAGTTCGACGAAGGTGCGTTCGTCCTGGATTACATTGCTCCCGCGGGGGCTTCGCTCAATGAGTCGGACCGAATTTTGAAGCACGTCGAGGAGATAATAAAAGATACGCCGGAGGTCGAAAGTTTTTCACGGCGGACCGGCATGCAGCTTGGTCTTTCGGGTGTAACTGAACCCAACACCGGAGATTTCGCCGTTAAGATGAAACCGGGACGGTCGCGGACAACTGAAGCGGTGATCGATGATATCCGGGGCGAGATCGAAAAGAGCGAACCCACTCTCGAAACTGAGTTCATCGGGGTTCTGTCGGATATGATCGGCGATTTGGCCAGCGCCCCACAGCCGGTCGAGATCAAGATCTTTAGTGACGACCGAAAGGCGCTTGAAGCCAAAGCTGAAGAGATCGAGGCCGCGATAAAGACCGTCGACGGTATTGTCGACACTAATGCCGGCGTGATCGTCAGCGGCCCGGCGTTAACGTTCAGGATCGATCCTCAGCTCGCCGCCGGATTCGGAGTCTCGGCGGCCGACATTGCCGCCGCGGTCGAAACCGCATTGACGGGGACAACAACTTCAATAATTCTCCAGCACGGCCGGCCGGTGAATGTTCGTGTCACCTTCCCACCCGGCGCACGTAATTCACTCGAGACGCTCCGAGCTTTTCAGATACGTTCATTGACGGGCGCTCAGTTTCGTCTCGATCAGGTGGCGACCGTTGAATACGACAAAGGCCAGACCGAGATCAACCGCGACGGCCTGCGGCTGACGGACTCCGTAACCGCCCGCGTCACGGGCACCGATCTCGGAACGGCGATCCGCCAGATCAAAACGCAGCTCGCTTCGAACGTGAAGCTGCCCGCCGGAATGACCGTCGAGTACGGCGGGCTTTATGC
>JBDTSA010000211.1:0-4726 GCA_039931335.1 Acidobacteriota bacterium | reverse complement strand
CTTTAAACGAAACGCGTTAGAATCCTCTTGATGTTTAGACCCGCGTTTCTTCTCCTCATCGCATTTTCTTTCCAGCTTGCATCCGCCCAAGTTCCGGGTGAAATTCACGTCCGAATTCGTGACGCGCTGGCGGAACGAAATTATTTATCCGCCGCCGGCGAACTGCGCAATCTCGAATCAAGTGATCCAAACGGATTTCGCGAAAATAATTACGACTATCTCAGCGCCCGCATCGCGGAAAAGACCGGCGACACGGCGAGAGCGATGGCCGGATACCAGGGCGTAGTCAATCGTAATTCAGTTTTGAAGCCGTACGCCCTTTGGCACCTTTCGCGTTTAGTGAGGACATCCGGCAATCTGACAGTCGAACGATCCTATCTTCAGGAATTGATGTCGTTCTCGCCTGACAGTCTGCTGCTCTATCCGGCTGCACGGCGGATGGCACAAAGCTGGTTTGAGAGTGGAAACTACGATCTCGCGATCCGCCAGGTCGAACAGATGCCGAGTCCGTCGGTACGCCTCGCAAGTCGCGCCGCGGATCAGGCCTCGAGGGAGCTCCAATCATTTCTCGCCGATGCATATTTGCGGTCCGGGAATAGTGCCAAGGCGAAAGAGATCTACGCGGCGCTGACGAATAACCTTGCCAATCCGGCGCAACCCGACGATTTCGCGCTAGCCGGGGTTCGGGGCCTCGACGGCCTAGAATCGAGCATACCCGCGCTGCTCACTGACTATGAACATCTCAGGCGTGCAACGATCTACCAGTTCAATCGCGACTTCGATCATGCCCGCTCTCATTACGCGGCAATAATCAATGAAAATCCAGGCAGCGGGCTTATCCCCGACGCGATATTCCAAACCGGACGGGGATACGTTCAGCTCGGAGATTTCACCGAAGCCATAAAATGGTTCGAGCGCGTGCTTGAGCAGTTTCCCGATCACGCGGTCGCTCAGGACTCGCTGCTTCAAGCGGCGTCTGCCTATGCACGCGTCGGCAAGAATCACGAAGCCGGCGTTCGATACAAGAGATATATCGAGAGGTATCCCGAGGGCGAACGCATCGATCGCGCTTATTTAAACGTGATCGACGTGCTTCGCGACGAGCGTGAAGAGACGGGTTCGATAAAGTGGGCCGAGACGATCCGTGACAAGTTCAAAGGTAAACAACCGGAAGCGCTCGCGACATTTGCCGAGGCGCGAATCTTTCTCGCTCGTACTAATTGGCCGAATGCACTGGGCGCGATTGAACGACTCGAAAAATTACCCGATCTTGGCGGAACGAATACCCCCGGCGGCACGAGCATCGCTGAAGTTAAGTTTTTGCGCGCATTCGTTCTGGAACAACTGCGGCGATATGCGGATGCGATCGACGTATATTTATCGATTCCCGATGGCCGGAATGAATATTACGGCCTTCGGGCGACCGCGCGTCTTAAATTGATGGCGCTCGACAAAGCGGCGGGTCCGTTTGTCAGCGCAAAAGCGAAGGCATTGGCCGACGTCACACCAACGGACCCTGACGGTGCACGCCGGGTGTTGCAAGCAAGGCTTCGTGTCACTGACTTGCCGGACGAACGGGCAAAGCTGCTTGCATCTCTCCGGGCGGCGTATGCGGCGATCCCGGCATACTCATCAGTCCCGAAGTTCAAATTGCTCACGCTTGGGCGACAAGTACCTGTTACTTCCAAACCGCTCGAGAAGAACGCGAATCGCTCGATAGCTGACGAGTTGCTTTTCCTCGGCCTATACGACGAGGCCACACCAGAGCTTGAGGCGAAAAGCGCGGTCGCATCGCAAGCCGGAAATAATGCAAGTCAGACGTCGGATCTCGATTACACGATCGCCACGTTTTATACGCGAGGCGACGTAGCCAATCGCGGCGCGGTGTTCATCGAATCGACATGGAAGCTGCCCGTCGATTATCAGATAGAACTGATTCCGGCGGAAGTTCTCGATCTGCTGTATCCCGCGCCATATGCAGAGGCACTGATCAAATATGCTCCCCAGCAGAACATCGATCCGAGATTCCTGCTCTCTATCATGCGGCAGGAATCACGATTTCGTGCCGATGTGAAATCGTACGCGGCCGCCCGCGGACTGATGCAGTTCATCTCGACGACGGCGTCGCGGGTCGCGGCCGAACTCGGACGCGACAGTTTTCGTCAGGATGATCTGTACGATCCTTCAACGTCGATCCTTTTCGGTTCGCATTACACCGGCAACCTGTTCAAACTTTTTCCAAATCAGCCGGCGGCGGTGGCGGCCAGTTACAATGGCGGCGAAGATAATATGAAGCGCTGGTTGGCTCGTTCGAAAGCGGATCTCGCCGATCGTTATATTTCCGAGATCGCGTTCGCGCAGTCGAAGGATTATGTATACCGTGTGATGGCGAACTACCGGATGTACGAGATGTTATACGACGAGAATTTGAAGCGGCGATGATTTCGTGTGCGAAGCACGACTGGAGCGCAGGCATCCCTCCTGCAACGTCGCGGCGGCGGCGTCAAACTATGCCCCCTCGACAACCCAACACTGTTTGCTGGCTTCACCCTCATGCAGGCAAGATGCCTGCGGTCCAGTCATCCGGCCTTGCGCCGCCGTCCCTTACTTGCAAAAATCACTACCAATGCGATACCTGACTTTAATGCTGTTATCTATCTTCCTATTCAACGCGTGCCAGAAAGCCGCTGTTGATCAGACCGCTTCCACATCGGCGAAACGATATCAGCTGAAAGGGAAAGTCGTTTCCGTCGATCGCGACAAAAAGCGGGCAAAGATCGATCACGAAGCCATCGAGGGTTACATGGATGCGATGACGATGGAGTTTCCGGTCCATGAAGATTGGGTGTGGGACGATCTCGTGCCGGGTGCCGAGATCCGTGCCGAGCTTGTCGTCGACAGTTCCGCAAAAGATCCGTACTGGCTCGAGAAGATCGGGATCGTTGCCGCCGCGAAACCGGGACAGTCACCTCCGCCGATCGATGAAAAATTTGCTCAGATCGGAAAAGAGGTTCCGGATTTTCAATTGACGAATCAGGACGGCCAGCGCATCTCCACAAAGGATTTTCGCGGGAAGGTGCTGGCGATCACCTTCATCTACGCAAAGTGCCCGCTGCCCGATTACTGCATTAAGATGTCGACCAACTTCAGCGACGCGGCGAACCGGATAATGAGCGAACCGGATGTGAGAGATAAATTCCGCTTGCTCAGCATCTCGTTCGACCCCGAACGTGACACGCCGGAAAAATTGAGATCATACGGTCTCGGATACCTCGGCAAGGGAGCGAAGTCGGACTTTAGTGTTTGGCAGCTTGCCGTCGGAAGCGATAAGGAAGTTCGGGCGATCGCAGATTTCTTCGGCCTGCGCTACGAGACGGATCAGAACGACAAGACGCAGATCAATCACTCGCTGCGTACAGCCGTCATCGCGCCGGATGGACGGGTGACGAAGATATTTCCCGGGAATGAATGGACTGCAAATGACCTCTTGCGCGAGATGAAAGGGGCGTGGCCGGATGTGAATTAATCGGTGTCAATTGATGCGATTGATCTCACGCAGGGTATACGACCTTCCCTGCCACAATCGTCGTCACGACATCCCTCGCATTAGAAGAAAAGACGAGCGCCGATTCGACATCGTTGACGGGCAATTGCGCGGGCTGCCGAAGAGAGACGATCGCGATGTCCGCCTGCTTGCCCGTCTCGAGCGTTCCGATCTTGTTATCGAGGCCGAGGGCCTTCGCACCGCCAACCGTCGCCGCGTCGAGAACTTCCCGAGCCGAAACAAATCTTTCGCTCCCCTCGCGATTTCGCGCCGACAGAGCCGCGTATCGTGATTCTTCGAGCAGGTCACAGACGTTGTTGCTCGCCACCGAATCGCTGCCAAGACCAACCGCAATTCCAGCGTTAAGAAATCTTTCGAGCGGTGCATAGCCGTGACCGAATTTTGCGTTCGACTTCGGGCAGTGCGCGATCCGCGTACCGGATTTTGCGATCAGCGATATGTCACTCTCTGAAACCGTGACGCAATGTGCAAGCAACGGCCGGGCGGCGAGTACGCCGGTGCTAGAAAGGAATTCGACCGGACTGCATCCGGGCACTTCCCAATTCAATTCCATCCTGCGGTAGAAGTCGATAAAGAATCCCTCACCGCGAAGCAGCAAAGCATCTTCGTCCGACGACTCGGCGGCGTGGATCGTGAGCTTGATATTTTCGGCGATCGCAAATTCGGTGATCAGTTCGAAGAGTCTCCGGCTGACGGTGTATGGCGAGTGCGGTGAGAGGCCGACCTCAACGAGGTCGGTGCGACGTTGACACAACGAGAGGAAGCGCTCTTTCAATCTTTCAAAATCGGCGGCTGCCGTAAAATTGTCTGGCGAGAATTCAGTTTCCTGAAATAGCACTCCGCGCAACCCGACGCTTTTCAACGCATTCAATCCCGCTTCCCCATACCGCCCGATGTCACCGAAGCACGTCACGCCGGCGCTCGCCCCTTCGGTCGCACCGAGAATCGCCGCCGCCTCGATATCTTCCGGCGAGAGTCCGAGGCGTGTCTCGTTCAGCTTGAGGAGCCACGCGCGAAAATCGTGCTCGACATCGTCGAGAGCTCCGCGCATAGAAGTGACTTCGAGATGAGAATGGCAGTTTACAAATCCGGGCAGGATCGCGGCCATTCCGAAATCGTCGATTTCGGCGCCGGGAAACTGATGCCTGACATCCCCGACTG
>JBDTSA010000210.1:0-4730 GCA_039931335.1 Acidobacteriota bacterium | reverse complement strand
CGCTGTACGACGTAATTTACAACGACGAAGGCACGGTCTTCGATTACATTCCGAACCAGGAAGGCGTTCCGCGGCGCGTCGGCCGCGCACTCGCGAGCGTCAATCCCAAAGAAGGCACGCTGCGTCGCGCGATGAAGCGCGGCGAGAAAGAGCTCGCGGATTTTCTCGTCAGCCAGGATATCTTTTGTCCGTCGACATCCATCTGGTCGCCGGAAGCCGAGATGGGCGATCGCCTGTTGGTTGAGATCTCACGTGGCTGCTCGCAAGGCTGTCGTTTCTGCTGGGCCGGATACAATTACTACCCACCGCGTGTCGTCCCGGCGAAAGACATCCTCGCCAAAGCCGCCGAGTGGAGGTCGAAGACCAATAAGATCGGCCTTGTTTCGACGGCGGTATGCGACCATCCCGAGATCTCCACGATATTGCGCGAGCTTCGCGCGATGGACTATCGAATATCTGTTTCGTCGCTACGTTTGGATCAGATATCGGATGAGCTCCTGGACGCGTTGGTCGAGTCGAAAGATCAGCAGATCGCCGTCGCACCCGAGACCGGATCCGATCGGCTTCGCCGTGTCATCAACAAAAATTTGACGAACGACGAGATCGTCGACATCTGCGGCGCGGTTTTCGATCGCGGGATGCTGACCATCAAGCTCTACATGATGGTCGGGCTTCCAACCGAAACGCAGGAAGATCTCGACGAAATGTTCGTGCTGGTCGAGCGGATCAAAGACCGCATGCTCGAGGCCGGCAGGAAGGTCGGACGCGCGGGCAAGATCATTCCTTCTCTAAACGGCTTTGTGCCAAAACCGAATACACCGCTTCAGTGGGACGCGATCTGCGACGAGAGAGAATTGAAGAAGCGCATCAAGTACGTATGCAAAGGCCTTTCGCGTATTCCTAATGTCGACGTACGATTTATGTCGGCCCGGATCGCACACGAGCAGGCGCTCTTCTCATCGGGCGACCGTACGGTGGCAAAGGTTATTGACCGCGCGGCGATGCTCAACGGCGACGTCGACCGGGCCCTCCGCGAGACTGGCGTTGATCCGGCGTTTCATACATCGAGAGATCGCGAGTATGGAGAGTTCCTGCCATGGTCAATCGTCGACTCGGGCCTATCGTTCGAGTTTCTCAAGACTGAACATGAAAAAGCACGGGAAGCTCTTTCAAGCCTTCCGTGCCCTGCTGTCGAAAAATGTACTACCTGCGGAGTTTGTCCGTCGACCTGGCTTGCCGACGCTCCGGAATCCCTTATTCAGATCCAACCGGCAAAAATCCGCGCGGCCCTCGCCTCAGTTTGATCCCGATCTATTGTTTCAATAAGTAACCCGTCGGTTTCGCGACGTAATCGAAATCGTAGGTGTATTTGTAAAGGCCGAACGGTAGCATGCTGACGTCGCGGGAGTAGGCGACGCGTGCTTCGACAACACCATTCACTGGCTTGATCTCGACAAAGGCATCGTCGGGAATGTCGTAGTCGAACGAGGCCTTCTTGATCGAAGCCGTGACTGCGTCCATCGGCTTGACGCGCCCTGCGGCACTGATTCCTTTGACGACTGCCGTGTCCATTTCCTGTTTGAAGCTTGCTCCCTGGTAAGCGATGGGAACATAGTTGTATCCGGCGTTAGCCGCAAGCACCAAAACCACGAATACAATTAGAAACTTAATTGCCGCGCTGCCCTGCTGTGAGCTAGGGCCCCTTTTTAACTTTTTCATCTTGATATACTCCTAAAATGAAAAGAGTGTTCTCACTTTTGGAAGATCGTTTTAAAGGTGGATGAGATAGCAGGTCCGGGTATTTCCCGGTCCGGAACGATTACCGGTTTTCCGATGCCCTTGAGAAGCACCCATTGAAGTGAATCACCAACCCGCTTCTTATCGTGTTTGAAAGATTCCAGGATCTTTGACTGGTCGATGTCGATGATTGCCGGGAGAGACCCGGCACGACGCACAACATCGTTCAACGAGTTTACTTCATCTTGACCGAGCAATTCAAGCTTTTTCGAAAGGCGGGCGGCGAACATAATTCCGTATCCAACAGCCTCGCCGTGCTTCAAATACCGATAATTACTGGCCTTTTCTAAGGCATGTGCGAAGGTATGGCCGAAATTAAGGATTTTCCGGGATCGAGGAGAGGTGTTGGCGGACGATTCGGTCTCGTCATTTTGAACGATTTTAGCCTTGAACTTGAGCTGTTCACCGATCAACGTAACTAGCTCAGGGACGAGCAGATCAAACTTTGAAGGGACGCGAAAATCTGCGGGCTTGCACGATTCGAGAAAACTTGCCGTCTGGCGAAAGAGCGAATGGCCTGAAATCGCACCATGCTTGACGGCTTCACAGAATCCCGCCGTGATCTCGCGCCGAGGAAGTGTCTGCAACGTGCCGACGTCGATCAGAACACCCTTTGGCTGATAAAACGTGCCGACGAGGTTCTTTCCGAACGGAGTGTTTACCGCGGTCTTACCGCCGACCGATGAATCGATCATCGACAAGAGCGTCGTCGGGATCTGCAGCAAATCGATTCCTCGAAGATGAACGGACGCGGCAAAGCCGGCCAGATCTCCGACGACTCCGCCCCCCAGGGCGAGGACTACATCGGTGCGAGTGAATCCGTTTTGGCTCAGCGCTCGCAACGTATTCTCGAGGCTGCGAAGATCCTTGAACCTTTCGCCATCTCCGATCAGGTGAACGTGCGGCTTGAACCCGCGCTCTCGCAGACCTGTCTCAACCTTACGGCCGTACAGACCAAATACTTTTCGATTTGAGACGATCAACACGCGTCCGGATTCGCGTCCGAGCGCCGTGGCGGACCACCGGCCGACGTCGCTGATCAGGCCTTCGCCTATCTCGATCGAGTAAGTTGATTGCTTGCGCGGGATCTTTATTGGACCGATCGTGGTATCCATCCGGGCGTCAACGAGAAAAGAAAAAGGCCGCGAGCCTAAGGCGGATCTCGCGGCAGGATTGATAATGTTGTGCAGGTGAAGCAACGTGGAAGTGCACCGCACCTGCCAATTCGTGACAACCGTCCTCACCCCGGCGGTCACTGGAAACGGAGGTTCCACCTACCGTTTCGGTGGTCATAATATACAGGCTGTTCGAGCGATTTTGCAAGATTTATCTGGCTTCAGCCAAGCGATGTTCTGATTATATCGGCAAGGCTGTTTGCTTGGCGCTCAATCTCCGCCTGGTCTTTTCCCTCGATCATGACCCGCGCCAGGTTCTCGGTTCCGGAATAGCGAAGCAGCAGTCTTCCGCCGCCATCGAGCTGAGTTTCGATCTGACGGGCCGCGTCGGAAATCTTCGAAACGCTTTCAAAGGGTTGCTTTTCGCGGACCTTAACGTTGACGAGGACCTGAGGATAACGGGTAAATCCTTTTAGCATTTCGGAAAACGGTTTCGCCTTCTGTTGGATCGCTTCGAGCATAAATAGAGCCGTCATGATGCCGTCGCCGACAAGGCTTTCCTTTGGAAATATGACGTGTCCGGATTGTTCGCCCCCGAGCTCAGACCCGCTCCGGATGAGTTCATCGAGAACGTATTTATCGCCGACGGGAGTGCGAACCAGGTTCAACCCGGCCGACTTCAAAGCGATCTCAAGCCCGACGTTGCTCATGACAGTTGCCACAACCCTATCGTTTGCCAGCCCGCCTTTCGCACGTAAGAACTGAGCCATGATCCAGAGTGTTGCGTCACCATCGACGACGTTGCCCTTCTCATCAACGAACAGCGCGCGGTCGGCATCGCCGTCAAACCCTACACCAAAATTCGCGTTCTCGGCGATGACCCTCGATTGCAAATGTTCGAGGTGCAGGGATCCGCAATCCTTGTTGATGTTACGTCCGTCGGGCTGATCGTTGACGGCGATCACTTCGGCGCCGAGGCGACGAAATAGCTGTGGCGCCAAATTCGACGCCGCACCGTTCGCACAATCGACGACCATCCTGAAGCCCGCGAGCTGAGATCCCCGAAACTCGTCGGCGAGGTGCTCGGAGTAGGCGGCCTGAAACTCGGAGGCCTTTGAATCTTCGACCGGAGAATGATCAGCAACGATCGCCCCGGGAATCAAACTGCGGATCTCGATTTCGATCGCGCTCTCAATGTCTTCGCCCACCTTCTTGCCATCGGGGGCAAATATCTTTATGCCGTTGTCGTCGTATGGATTATGCGAAGCGCTGATGACAATTCCGGCGTCAAACTCGAAGTGCTTCGTCACGAATGCGACCCCCGGAGTCGTGATCACTCCAGACGACTGACACTCGGCTCCGCCCTCTCGTGCCCCGGCATGAAACGCGCGTTCGATCCAATCCCCTGATTCGCGTGTATCGCGCCCGGTTACAAAGCGTGAAGGTCTCCCGAGTTGATCCTTGAATTGCCGCGTCAGTGAGAGGCTGATAGCCCTGACGGTCGATTCGTCTAGGGGAAATTCACCGGCGTGTCCGCGAATTCCATCCGTCCCGAACAGTTTCTTCATAGCTAGATTGAACGAAGTCTGTTTATACGTTAATAAGAAGCGAGGTAACGTGCAACCGCATATAACTTATCTTTGTGGTTTGCATAAATGAATGCTTTTAATTTGACAACCTTTTTATTAATGAGCGAATCTTTATCTACGCGGGCCCACCATAGCCCGCACCACGACGACACCCTTTTAAGTAGTACAACCCCGGATCAGCTATCTATGAATGCGAAGCTCTTTTGCCTAGTCTTATTTGTCTTTTGCC
>JBDTSA010000209.1:0-4770 GCA_039931335.1 Acidobacteriota bacterium | reverse complement strand
CCTTTGGCGACCGTCTGAAATTGAAAAGACCGTCTTTTCAGACAGCCTCTTTTTTTTATTACGGATCGCGTTGTGCCGCTCGTCCGGACATCACCCATCGCGTCGGCGTCTTCGAAGGAGCGCCCACTGCCGCCGTCGCATTTTTCTTCGAACCGCCTAGCACCGCAGCGATGATCGCGATATCCGTAGCCATTTCGTCAGCTGACACTTCTCGCCTCCGCTCGATAAACCGAGAGATAAATCCCGTGTCCAGATCGCCGCTTCTGAATTCCTCGTCGTCCATTACGTCTCGGAAGAACGGCAGCGTCGTCTTGATCCCGGCCACCTCGTACTCGAGAAGCGCTCGCTTCATACGGGCGATCGCCTCATTGCGATCGCGTCCGAGCACCGCAAACTTCGAGATCATCGGATCGTAGTAGATCGAAACCTCCGCACCTTCGTAAACGCCGCCGTCATCCCGAACACCCGGGCCCTGCGGGATCCGAAGGCGCGTGATCTTCCCGGGCGATGGCAGAAAGTTTTCGTACGGGTCCTCCGCGTAGATTCGGCACTCGATCGCATGACCGACGAGCTTTACGTCGTCCTGTACAAATGAAAGCGGTTTCCCCGCAGCGACGAATATCTGTTCGCGGACCAGATCGATACCGGTGACTAATTCAGTAACGGGATGCTCGACCTGAAGCCGCGTGTTCATTTCCAGAAAGTAAAATGATCTGTCGAGATCCGAAACGAGAAATTCGACCGTTCCCGCTCCAACGTAATCAACCGCTCTCGCGACCATTACGGCACACTCTCCCATTTTCTGCCGAAGCTCGGCCGAATTGATCGGCGACGGAGCTTCCTCAATTACTTTTTGGTGACGACGCTGGATCGAACATTCACGTTCGCCAAGGTGGACATGATTTCCGTGCGTGTCGGAAAAAATCTGGATCTCGATATGCCGCGGTCGCACGATCGCTTTTTCGACATAGATCGCGTCGTCTCCGAAGCTCGCCAAAGCCTCGGACTGTGCGGCGGCAACCGCCGACTTGAGCCCTGCCTCGTTCTCGACGAAACGCATTCCCTTTCCGCCGCCGCCGGCAGAGGCTTTAAGCATTATTGGATACCCCAACGTTCGGGCTGTTTCCGCCGCATCGTCAAATGACTTGAGAGGTTCGGTCGTGCCTGGCACAACCGGCACACCGGCGGCGATCGCGATCTTTCTCGCCGATATTTTGCCCCCCATCGCTTCCATCGCTTCTGGCGGCGGGCCGATGAATACGATCCCGGCTTTCGCGACTTGTTTGACGAATTCGGCGTTCTCGGATAGAAACCCATATCCGGGGTGGATCGCATCGGCCTTGGCCGCCTTTGCAACACCAATTAATTTTTCGCCACGCAGATAGCTCTCATTGGAGGGTGGTGGCCCGACGTTATACGCTTCGTCCGCCATACGGACATGGAGCGCCTCACGATCGGCATCGGAGAAGACGGCAACCGTTTTGATGTCCATTTCCCGACACGCCCTGATGACGCGGCAGGCGATCTCTCCGCGATTAGCAATCAGTATTTTTTTGAACATAGAAATTGTGCGTCGTTCGTGGTTCGTGGTTCGTCGTTCGTGGTTCGTGGTTCGTCGTTCGTGGTTCGTGGTTCGTAGCGAATGGCTAACTCCACGAACTCTGAACTCTGAACCACGATCAACGAACTACACCAACATCGAATTTCCTTGATTCTTCGGGTCGTAACGAACGCCGACCTTTGCACCAGGTGCATATCGGAGCGGGTCGCGTCTCTGTTCTTCATCCAGTAATTCCGAAGATTCAAAATCGACGCCGTTCAATGTGTAGAGATAAAAAACGATCTCGTCGCCGCGCCCGTTAGTCTCGGTATCGATGATCCGGCCGTCGCAGATCCTACCGTGAGCCATGAGGTGGGCACGGCGCTCGGCGAAATGATCTCGCGGCTTCTTACTCCGAAATAATCTCAGAATCCCCATTAACTAATCCATTACAAGCGGCGGCTTGTTGTATCTCAAGCGAAAGTTATTGACGGCCGAGAGCACGGCGGGCCGCTTAATGATCCACGCCTCGAGCGGCCGCTTGCCCGGAATGTCCATCATGATCAGGCCGAGCAATATGGTTAGAAATCCCTGACCCGGAACACCCGGAAGTGACAAGAGTATACCTAACCCGATCAGAAAAATGCCAAGCACATTTTTAGCGACGACGGCTCCCCATCGAACAAGCCACGGGCTGCCGGGCAAAAAATCCTGTACATAGTGCGAGCTGAAATAGTTCGCCGGAATCTTGACCATTACGATCGCGATCGAGCCGAAGCTGAACGCCAGCGAGAGCAAAAAAATACCGACGCCAAGAACGATCTTACCGACGGTCAACGAAGCCCATATTTCGGAAAGCCATTCCATCAGAAATTCCCTAGTCCGCCTCCGCGATCTCGATTTTTCGAAACTCTTTCCAGATAAAATACATTCGATGGATCAGCGTCCATACCGAACCAACCGCCAGCACCCACAGAACCTGCGGCATTCGATTAAAGAAAAGGTTATTTGAATTCCAATCCCAGGTCGAGAGCGCCCCGATGATCAAGAGCACAACGCGCTCGGGCCGCTGCAAAAATCCTACGTTTGCTTTTACACCCAGCCCTTCAGATCGCGCCGTCGTGTAGCTAACCATGACAGACGCGATCATCCCAACCCCGGCAAGAAACACATTAAGAAGAGAGTGCTGCGGCGAATTGCCCGCGTAGAACATCATGATGCCGAGAAATGCAACCATGTCCGAAAGACGGTCGAGCGAAGAATCGAGAAAGCCTCCGAATTTCGTCACGTTGCCAGTCTGTCTGGCAACATTCCCATCAAGCATGTCGAAGACATTCGCGACGATTAGGACAATACCCGCTAAGAAGAAATCACCGATACCGAAGAGAACCGCGCACGCAACGTTGATTGAAACGCCGATCGCCGTCAGGATGTTCGGCGGAACGCCGGCCGCAGCAAGGCCCCGGACCATCGCATTGATGATCCGCATCGCACCTCGGCCTATACTTGCTCCTAACATCGGTTCAAAGTTCAGAGTTCAGGGTTCAGACTTCAGGGTTAAGAGTTTAAGGTTTAGTGGGAACTCAGGGTTCTGCTAACTCTGAACTCTGAACCCTGAACTCCGAAGCTAATCCTTCTGATCGTGAATTGTAGTCAGACTACTTATCTCGAAATTACGGACGCCGGTCGGGGTTTTTACCCGCACCTCCTCGCCCTCTTCCTTGCCCATCAACGCCTGGCCGATAGGCGAAACAGTCGAGATCAATCCGTTCTCCGGATCGCTTTCCTCGGAGGTCACGAGCCGATACTTAACTTTCTCTTCCTTTTCGAGGTCAAACAAAACGACACTCGAGCCATAGGCGATCCGGTCCGTCGGAATCTTTGACAAGTCGATCGATTCAACCTCGCCGAGCCGTTGACGCACTTGCATAATACGAGCTCGCACGATCGCCTGCCGCTCCATCGCCGCCTTATACTCGGCATTCTCGCGGAGATCGCCAAACTCCCTCGCCTTCTGAATTTCCTTCGGCAACTTGAAATGTAGCTCTTCCTCGAGCCCGTCTAATTCGTCCTGAAGTTTTTTTCTTACTGCTTCCATAATAAAAAATCTACGCGACTGCTTTGGCTTCTTCGGCTGCGGCAAATGAAATTCCGATGTCCCTCGCGGTTCGAACCAACTGTCCATCTGTCGGAACGGTTTTGATATTTGCACATGCTTCGGACAAGGGAGCGGTGACGATCGTACCGGCCTGCAGCGCGACCATCTTTCCGGTTTCGCCAGCGGCGAGTGCGCGAACCGCGCAGGCGCCAAAGTTGGTTCCGAGCATTCGGTCGAATGCGTTGGGGCTGCCGCCGCGCTGCAGATGTCCGAGCACCACGCACCGCGACTCTTTCCCGGTCATCTGTTCGATACGATGTCGAACGTGATCGCCAATTCCCCCGAGACGCAGTTCCTTTTCGTCCGAATAGATCTCACCTTTCCCAGCTTCCATCGCGCCTTCAGCGACGACTATGTTCGTAAAGCGCGACCCGCTCCGTTCTCGAGCGAAAACTTTCTGCACGACGGATTCGAATGAGAACGGGATCTCGGGAATAAGAATTATGTCGGCGCTTCCGGCGAGGCCGGCGTGGAGCGCGATCCATCCCGTGTTCCTTCCCATCACCTCAAGGATCATTACGCGATCGTGCGACGCCGCCGTCGTGTGCAAACGATCGAGCGCTTCGGTGGCGATGTCGATCGCCGTCATGAATCCGAATGTCAGCTCAGTCGCCGCAAGATCGTTGTCGATCGTCTTCGGAACACCGATCACCGGAAACCCGCGCTTGTGGAATTGCTCCGCGATCGCCAACGTCCCTTCTCCACCAAGTACGAGAAGCGCTTCGATGCCGAGAATGTCGAGGTTCGCTAGGGCTTCACCGATTGGCATCTCGGGGAAGAACGGTTTACCGTCGACCATCTTCACGAAGCTTCCCCGATTGCGCGTCCCAAGGATCGTGCCGCCGCGCGGTAGGATCCCGCTGACGCTTTTCTGCGTGAGCGTCACGGTGTGCGGTTCACCGAGGATGCCTTCGAAACTGTCCTCGATGCCGATGCATTTCATGTCGAACTTTAGGATCGCTGTGCGGACGATCGACCTTATCACAGCGTTTAGTCCGGGTGCATCTCCACCGCCGGTTAATATTCCGATCTGCTTATACATACAACCAAAAATATTTTATGTGAAAACGCG
>JBDTSA010000208.1:0-4790 GCA_039931335.1 Acidobacteriota bacterium | reverse complement strand
CAGATTCGCTTGAACGGCGAGACGAAGGAGCTAAAGGACGAGATCGTCGATCTTGGTACGCGTTACGGCATCGTTACACCATTCACATCGTATCTCGCGACCGACGGCACGATGGTTAACGCACCGGCGACGGATACACGTCAACTCTCAATGTTGTCATCTGGAGCGGCGGCAAAGATGGCCCGAAAGGATGGTCGCGACGCAGTTCGGCAGAGCGTCCAGCAAAATACCATGCAGTCTAACGCGATGGTGTTCGAACAGGCGGAGAAGGAGGAGGATCGCATACTTTTACGCAACAGCGCGCAGAATCAGTTCGTTGCGAACAAGAACTTCATCCAGCAAAGCAATGTCTGGGTTGATGCTGAGTTTCGTCCCGATCTGAAGCAGGCGGAGGTCAATCTCAGGTTCGCGAGCGACGAGTACTTCGCGGTGTTGGCTCGGGAAAAGGAGCTGGCTCAATATTTCGCACTGGGCGAGGAGGTCGTCGTTGTGTGGAAAAATAAAGTGTATCGCGTGACCAGGTAGACTGCTGCAGTGTGCTTATCAAAGTGATTTTCGGCGACCAAAAGGTTATCCTATTTGCCGAAAATCACTTTCTTTTTTCCGTACGGAGGGTCATAAGGCGTGCAAGGGAGCATCTCTAAATTACTAATCATTTCATGGCTCGTTATCGTTGCAGCCGCTACGACTCCTTCGCAAACCGGCTGGTCGAAAAGCTCTTCCGGAACAAACAGTGATCTTGTCGCCGTCTATTTCACGTCGGCGGATGACGGATGGATCGCGGGAGATAACGGCTATCTAGCTTCGACATCCGATGGCGGACTCAACTGGAAGACATACCCGCTCAACACAACCGAAGACATTAACGAGATCTACTTTCGAAACGAGAAGCACGGATACCTCGTTGCCGGGAAGAAGCTATTCCTCACGAACGACGCCGGAGCGACCTGGCGGGAGACTGTCATCTTCAGTCCTAGCGATTTCAAGAACGCGACGCCGGAGTTTCTGAGCATCCGGTTCGCCGACAAGAAACTCGGCCTGGTCGTTGGTTCCGTCTTGAACCGAGCCGGCGATGTTGTTGATTCTCTGGTCATGCGTACGACCGACGGCGGTGAGACTTGGCGACGAATAATCGTGCCGTCAAAGACTGAGCTCTTTCATCTCGACTACAACGGCAATTCCCATGGATGGATCGTCGGTGACGAAGGTGTGATCCTTGCAACCGTAGATGCCGGTGATACCTGGATCGTTCAGAACTCGAAAACGAGCCTCGCCTTATTCAACGTGGATTTTCGGGACGATGACGAGGGGTATGCCGTCGGTGAAAAAGGGCTGATCCTGCGAACTGAGAACGGTGGCCTGAACTGGCAACGCGTCATAACCAACGATCCCGTTAATCTCATGCGCGTGGATTTTGCGGACGACAAAAACGGATGGATCGTCGGGTACGGAGGAATTGTGCTTCGTTCCTCCGACAAAGGCCGGACCTGGGTTAAGCAGGAAATCTCGGCGACCGGCAACCTGTACGGCCTCTACATCACAAAAAAGTTCGGCTGGGCAGTTGGCGGAAAAGGGACTATTCTCAGCTACAAATAGCCCGGTTGTGATTCTGAAAGCCGGCCTTAGGATTTTTCATGAAATCCAGGTTTTTCATTAACACGTTTGTAAAGTTGTGTTATCGTGCATTATCGTATTTTGTCGTTTTACCCTAAAGCATCAAAGTTGGTAATTAACCCCGGGTGTTCCGAATAGCTCTGATCCCGTCAGAGATTGAATTTGCGGCACCTGGTATTCTTTCGAACCTGGGGAACCCATTCAAATTTCGAGAGGAGGATAGAGTGGTGTCGAAACATTTCAAAAGACTCTTTTTCTTGGTAATCGCTTCGGCCGCCTTGCTCGGCAGTGTGTTAGCCCAAACAGGGACTTCGCGGCTTGGAGGTGTTGTGACCGACTCTAACGAATCGCTTGTAGCCGGGGCGAAAGTTACGGTCTCAAACGAAAAGACCGGGGTAGAGTATACCCAGATCACGAACTCAAACGGCGGATATCTATTCGCTGCTCTGCCTGCAGGTCAGTATTCGATTACGGTTGAGCAAAAAGGCTTCAAAAAGACCATACGAACGAACAACCTTGTCGAAGTCGATACGCCGTCCAGCGTAGACATCGTAATGGAGATCGGAAACGTCACTGAGGTTGTAACGGTACAGGCTGAAGGTGTTGCTGTGCAGACCAATACTGCGACTCTCGGCAACGTTGTTGGTCAACGTACGATCGAGAACCTTCCACTAAACGGACGAAATCCTCTGACGCTTCTTTTGTTGGAGCCGGGCGTTGCCCAGCGTTCGTTCGGCGGCGCAGGTTCCGGCGTTCACATTAACGGGGCTCGCGATCGGGCCTACAACGTTACGATAGACGGAATCGACGCAAATGAATCGAGCGTTCCAAACCCGGTTTCGAATCTTTACAGGATCAATTCGGACAATGTTCAAGAATTCAAGGTTACAACCAACAATGCTACGGCTGAAGAAGGCCGCAACAGCGGAGCGTCCATATCTATTCAAACACGAGCCGGCGGGAACGCATTCCACGGTACCGGATTCTGGTTTATCCGCAACGACGCCCTAAACTCGGCGGAATCGTTTGCGAACGCTTTGAATCAACCCAAACGCGATACCAAGCTGCATCAGTATGGATTCGAAGTCAGCGGGCCGATCATTAAAAAGAAGACGTTTTTCTTCGGAAGCTACCAATTTAACCGAGTTAATTTTACCCAGCCGATCGATCAGTCATTCGGCACCCCGCTCGTGTACACTTCGGCCGCGAAAGCCGGTAATTTTAGATATTTTCGTCCTGACCCCGCGAACCCGCTCGTCATCAATGGCGTGACGATCACGCGGAATTCTCCCCTTCTGGTTGACCCGCAAACCGGAGCCGTGCGTTCCGATGTTCCGCTCTGTTCGACAAATACTCAGCTTCGCTGTGTCTTTGCCTACAACATTGGAGCGAGCGCGCCTGTCGGAACGACGCTGAATACATCCGTGGGCAGTTATCTCACAACGCTGCCGACACCGAATAATTTTGCTTTTGGCGACGGTCTTAACACTGCCGCCTACTTGTGGAATCCGCC
This sequence comes from Acidobacteriota bacterium, assembly GCA_039931335.1. Taxonomy (GTDB): domain Bacteria; phylum Acidobacteriota; class Blastocatellia; order Pyrinomonadales; family Pyrinomonadaceae; genus OLB17. The sequence goes on along the minus strand of JBDTSA010000208.1, from coordinate 1,663 downwards.
AACGGCGATTCGGGGTCCCGCTTACAATTTCCGTTTCGACCATAACTTCAACGATAATCACAGTATTTTTGGTCGCTATTTGTTCTCTGATTACAACACGCTAAAGGGTGATCCTTTGAACAGCCGGCCCCAGATCTTTCCGGGCTTCGCGCCTCTTGGGGAAGTTTTCAGACGGACTTCGAACTTTGTTGTCGGATACCGCGCGAATGTCACTCCTTACGTGACCAACGATTTCCGAGTCGGCTATTCCAAATTCAACTTCCTGTTCACCCAAGGGGAAGCTAATCCTGATTTTCCGAACGTCTCGGCAGTCGACTTTAATTCCATCACCGAACCGTACAACAACACGCCGAGAACTCAACGCTCCATCTTCACGCCACAGTTTATCGACAATCTGACGCTAGTCCACGATTCTCACGTCATTAGTACGGGATTCAATTTTCGCTTCTATCGTCACCACGATGTTCGTGGACAACCGGGTGGCATAAACGTCACTCCGACGATAAGTTTGGATACCGGCATTCGGGCCATTCCTACCGGGTTTGCTACAGCACCTGGTATAAACGCGACGGACAATACTCTGCTGCAGAACGCGATCGCGAATCTTCTGGGGAGACCGGCTCGAATTTCGCAGACTTTTATTGCAGATCTCGCCAACAACGTATTTCTTCCGTTTCTTGACTCCGGCGGCAACGTCTCATTATTCGATGAGACGCACGTGCTGAACCAATATAACGTCTATCTGCAGGATGAGTGGAAGGTAAAGAGAAATTTGACGTTGAGTTATGGCGTTAGGTGGGAGTACAACCCCCCTGGTTACACGAAAGAGGGGAAGACATTCGTCGCTAATTCGCCGATCTTGAACGGTCCGACGACATTTGTGCCTGCCGATAGCTGGTATAAGAATGAAAAGTATGGCGTTTTCGGACCGAGTCTTGGACTTGTCTGGGGACCAGAGTTCGAAAATTCATTTTTGAAAACCGTCTTCGGCGCCCCAGGGAAGAGCGCGATCAGAATCGGCTATCGCATTGCATATGACACAATCTCGTCCTTTCAGGTCACTGCCGCGGCCGGCCGCGTTCCGGGGCTTCTGGTAACGTGCTCGTCGACGCTCCCCGCAGCTACAGGGGGTCCGGTCGTAACTACTCCGGGATGCGCCGCCGCACCCGACGTGACCTTGGGAAATGGTTTCCCAAATCAACTTGCGGCTCCGACGCTCAGGCCGTCAGACTTCTTTCGCCTACCGACACAACTTAATTCAAACGCCCCGCCAATAACGGTGTTTGCCCCTGAGATGAAGACGCCGCTCGTGCATCAATGGAGTATTAGTTGGCAGCGCGAGCTTCCATGGAAGATGGTCGTCCAGGCGGCGTATGTCGGGCGCCGGGGTACCCACTTGTTTTATGCGCGCAACGTGAATCAGATCAACCCCGACGCGATCATGCCGTCTTTTCTGTTAATGCAGCAGAATATGAGAAACGGATGTCTGCCAGCAGGAACCGGTCCTCTCGTAACGGGTGGAACCTGCACCAACCCGGTGACCAGCATTCCGCTTCTTGCGGCGGGTACGGGGATTACATCCGGCATTGTCAATGCAACAGCAGCGGTTGCCCAGATCAGTCCGGGTGTGACCGTGACCGGGACCAACGGTACAACGACCTTC
>JBDTSA010000207.1:0-4817 GCA_039931335.1 Acidobacteriota bacterium | reverse complement strand
CCTAACTCACAGCTCACACCTTTCTATAGAACTCAACGCCTTCGCGATACTCAACATTAATTTTCCGTTCCGCTTCCGCGTAATCGAGGTGCGCGACGGCCTCGGAGATCGCGAGGAACCGGTGAACGTCGCGATCGAACGAATCAGGAAATAAGGTTTGCGCGAGATCGAATGCCGTCGTACCGGAATTCGAGACGAGCGAGACAACGCGCCGCTGTCGTTCGTCGATCGCACGAACGTAGCGATTAAAGATCTCTTCAAAATCATTTATCGGCTCGCCATGGCCTCCGTACGAAAGGGTCGGGCGAAATTCGCGAAGTTTCGCAAGACTTACAAGATATTCGGCGAGCGATCGAAAGCGTTTTTCGGGATCGATCGGATCCGGCGACAAGATCGGATTCGGCGTGATGCGTTTTAAAACGCAGTCGCCGCAGATCAACGTACGATCGGCTTCGCGAACGAACGAGCAAGAGCCCGGTGTGTGACCGGGTGTGTGAAGCACACGGAGGCTGCCGCTTTCGAACTCCAATTCAGCACCGTCCGACAGCGCTTTGTAATCGCCGTCGGCAAGCGAGTCGGTCAGCAGGCTTATGTCCTCGTAAAGCGAACGCATTTCCTCCAATACATTTTCGGGTACGCCCGAGCGCGACAGCAGTTTTCGGTGTTCTTCGCGCGCCAATCGTCCAAAAAGATGACCCGTCTCCCATTCGTGAACAAGGATCTCGGCGTCTTTCGCTTCATCGCGAACCTGTCTCGCGAGACCGCAGTGGTCCTCGTGCGCGTGTGTGAGGACGATGCGGCGAATATCCGAGACGCGAACGCCATGCTCGCCAAGTTTGCGACGCAACGCATCTGAAGCTTCCTTCGTTTTAGGCCCGACGTCGATGAGCGTCAGGGGATCTTCTTTGATGAGATAGACGTTCACATCGCCGACGTAGAAGGGGGTTGGAATGGCGAGGGGAATTATTTTCATTGCGGATTTCAGATTGGGGATCGTGGATTTCCCGATCAACCTTAGTAAACTTGAACGGTTGTTATAATAGACGGGCAGGCATCGATGAACAATCCACAATCCACGATCCGCGATCCGCAATCCAAAATTGTGATCGCCGGCGCCGGCCCGGCCGGTGCGAGCCTCGCGATCAGGCTGACGACCCTGGGAATCGAAACGGTCCTCATCGAACGCGAACGTTTTCCGCGCCATAAGCTTTGCGGTGAATTTATATCGCCCGAATGCCTCAAGCATTTCGAGAGCCTCGGTGTTCTCGAAAACATGTTATCGGCCGGCGGCGATCGAATACTCGAGACGCGATTCTTTGAATCCGGAGGCAAAAGCGTCGCGGTGCCGACGCGATGGTTCGGCGAGGGCGATTTCGCCTTGAGCCTGAGCCGTGCCGAAATGGACAACCGGCTTCTCGATCGCGCGAAAGAGATCGGTGTTACGGTACATGAAGCAACCGCGGTAACCGACATCGAAAGCGAAGACGGCCGCGTCGTTGCCGTTCGTACACGCACCGCGAACGGCGACATTCGTGATATCCACGCGGATCTGTTCGTCGACGCGACGGGGCGGTCGCGGATTCTCACGAAGCTTGTCGAAAAGAAACAGGACGTCGCCCAGCCACTCGTCAAACCGGAATTGGTCGGATTCAAAGCGCATCTACGCGACGTTGATCTGGCACGCGGCCTGTGTGAGATCTATTCGTTTCAAGGCGGGTACGCCGGGCTTTCGCATGTCGAAGACGGGTTGTTCAATCTGTGTTTTCTGATAAAGGCGGCGACCGTTCGCTCGATCGGCAGCGACGCCGCAGAGCTCGTGAAGCAGGTCGTTACGAGGAATAAGCGGGCAGCGGTGACATTGCGCGAAGCGACGGCGATCGGGGATTGGCTGGCGGTTTCGATCGACAGCTTCGGGACGAAAAATACATCAGCCGCGACAAATCTTTTTACCGTCGGCGATGCCGCGGCGTTCATCGATCCATTTACCGGAAGCGGGATGGTGATGGCGTTCGAAAGCGCGGAGGTGCTCGCTAACGCGATCACGGCCGGATCGCAGTCATCCGTGCAGATCGCCAGGGAATATCAGGCTGCTTACAGAGAGAAATTCGCCAACCGGCTCCGAGTCTGCTCGATGCTGCGACGTACTGCATTCATGCCCAACGTGGCGACGGCCATCGTCACACTTCTGGGGATCAGCACTACCGCCCGGCGTCGGCTCGCACAAGCGACGCGTTGACCACATTCAGGTCCGTTCTAAAATTACAAAATTCTTACATTCTCCTTGCCTAAATAATGGTTTTAGGCTACAAACATCAAAGCAATCTGATCTGTGCATCCGCAGCCCAATTAATAAATTTGCGTAAAAAGCCGTTGGTTCGGTTTTCGATACGCCGCCTCATCCCAGTTCGATCTCGATTTGCCGGATCAGCACAAGTTCGCTTAAGGAGAAAATTTAATGAACGCAGTTTCCAGCCGGATTTCAGGATTTATCGGAAAATTCTTCGTGCTTGTTCTATTTGCTGGAGCAAGTGTCTCGATCGCCTCTGCACAAGCGCAGGCGAGCGCGGCGGATCTCTCGGGCACCGTCGTAGACCCTAACGGAGCGGTGGTAGCAGGCGCAACAGTTACCGCTCGCAACACCGGCACCGGCATCGTACGTTCGGTGACGACGAGCGACGATGGCACATACCGGCTCATCGCATTGCCTCCCGGAGAGTACGAAGTCACGGCTGAAGCTGCGACATTTAAGAAAGTTGCGATCTCCGGTGTCCGCCTGACGGTTGGACAGGCGGCAGAGCTTCGAATCGCAATGGAGATCGGTGCGCAGGACCTGGTGGTGAATGTGCCCGCCGATTCGGTCGAGCTCATCGAAACTACGAAGACGAATGTTTCGACGACGATCGATCAGACGCGAATCGAGAACCTTCCGATCAATGAACGAAGCGCGACCGGATTCGCGTTGACGATCTCGACGGTCGGACGTGATAACGGACGTCCAGTCGGTCCGGCTCCGACATCCGGTTTGAACATCGGCGGTCAGCGTGGACGATCGACGCTTGTGCAGGTCGACGGCGCGGACTTCACAGATAACTCGATCAACGCGGCACGCACTACTGTTTCGCAGGAAGCGGTTCAGGAATATCAGGTCACGACCAATTCGTACCTTCCGGAGTTTGGGCGGGCGACCGGCGGTATCGTCAACGTCGTGACAAAGAGCGGTACGAATGATTTTCACGGAAACGTTTTCGGCTTTATTCGCGACAAGAGCATTCAGTCACGGAACGCGTTCGCTCCGATCATCGATGGCGATCCGAGCAAACGTCCGCCTTATACACGCGCCCAGTACGGAGGGACATTCGGCGGTCCGCTATTAAAGGAGAGGACCTTTTTCTTCGCGTCGTTCGAACAGCGTCGAAGGCAAGAGTCAGGATTTTTCACGAGCGATATCATCGGTAGCCAAACCGCGAGCGTCACGGTCGGAGCGCCTTTCCTTCCGCTTTCGCAGACTTATAACAATCTGACGCCCGGCCAGGTAGCATATATCCAGGGCGAGCTTGCGAGCGGCAACACGGGACGTATTCAAACGGCGCTTGCGTATGCACAGATCACATCGATCGGCGCCCAGACTGCTTTGTTCGGAGCGAGCACACTCACAAACTTTATCCCGGGCATCGGCGTTCCCGCCGGACAGGTCGTCGGCCCACGTCTGCTGCTGTCTGGAACACCGGTGCCGCTGACGAGAGATGCCCGAGGCGAGCTCGTGGCGTTTCGTCCGCTAACCCAGCTCCGCCGGATCTTCCCCATCTCGGAAGCAACTACCTACACGTCGGTTCGCCTCGATCATTTGATCGTGCCCGGCCATCAGCTATCGATTCGAATGGGATACAACCCGAGCAAGATCAACGGAATTCAGGATGAATCACAGAACCAGACCCTCGGGCAAAATGATTATTCACGAACGGGTATACAGGACATTAAGGACACGTCCGTGGGAGCTTCGCTATCAAGTGTTCTGCCGCACAACCTCGTCAACGAGGCATTTTTCAATTTCGGTCGAAGGCTCGCAAAGTTCGATTCGCAGGTTCCCAGCGTTGCTCACCAGATCGCGGGTACCGGATTCATCGGATCGAATCCGTTCTCTCCGGTTGATAGAAGCGAGACGCGTTTCCAGCTTCGCGACAATCTTACTTGGGCGACGGGCGATCACATCTTTAAGTTTGGTGGTGACGTGAACTGGATCAATGTCGCCGCGAAGTTTGAGCTCAATTTCCCGGCCCTCTTCAATTTCAGCCAGCAGGCGGCAGGTGCGTTGGTTCGCAACCCCGTAACCGGCGTGGCGTGCGATTCTCCGACGATACCGCTCGCACAGCGATGTCCCGCGATCACGGCGAATCAGTCTTACGGACTGGGATTCCCGAGTGTCTTTATCCAGGGCTTTGGCAATCCGGAAAGCGCCATCAAGAACAAGCCTGTTGCGTTCTTTGCTCAGGATACGTGGAAGGTTCTCAAGAACGTTACCGTCAACTACGGAATTCGTTATGATATCGAATTCACCGAAGAATTTGCTCCGACGCCGTTCCGCGATCCGCTCACCGGTATCACGCTGACGGCTGCCGATGTGCAGGTCGCGCAGGATGCGTTGAATGTCACGCAGGGATTCCCACGCGATTCGAACAACTGGGCTCCTCGAGTAGGCGTTGCTTGGGATGTATTCGGCAACGGCAAGACGGTGGTTCGGGCGGCAGGCGGAATGTTCTACGATCACCCGCTCCTTGCCGTCGCATTCAACTCGGATATCGCCGACGGCTCGCAGCAGC
>JBDTSA010000206.1:0-4908 GCA_039931335.1 Acidobacteriota bacterium | reverse complement strand
ACCGTGTATCTTGCGACGCACCTCGGCACCGAGCGCCCGGTCGCCGTCAAGGTCATCGCTCCGCAATTTATGGAGCGTCCCGAATTTGTCGAACGCTTTCGCCGCGAAGCGCGAGCAGCCGGCCGCCTCCGCCATCCGAATGTAGTAAACGTCACCGACTTCGGTTTCGCGGAAACATCCGACGGCCGAGCCGCTTACCTCGCGATGGAATATCTCGACGGCTGTACGCTCGGCGAAATCCTCGAAGAAGAGAACAATCTTCCGGTCGCATGGACGCTCGATATCCTTGAGCAGGTTTGCTCCGCGGTACAGGAAGCTCACGAGCAGGGCATCATCCATCGCGATCTGAAGCCTGACAATATTTGGCTCGAGCCAAATCAGCGGGGCGGTTACACCGTCAAGGTTCTCGATTTCGGTATCGCCAAGCTCGAGGAGCATCGGCCGCACGACAGCAGTGAATTGATAGATATCTCAGTCGCCCCAAATCCTACGCATTACGCGTCGGGCAGAGCGACGATCGGCGACAATCAAAACGATACGACCGTCCATGACAGCGTTTCGCCGACGTTGATCCTGCAGTCGGCGACGATCGCTCAGTCTGCGGAATCGGGCGAGTCTCGGACGGCCATCATGCCGATCGCTCCACTCGTCGGCGATCCGGACACGATCGGTACAGTGCTGGTTCCGGAAAATGGCGAGGTCGACAACCGCGTCTCATCTGCATCGACGACCACGGATCTGACGCGCGTTGGCGCAGTCATCGGCACTCCGCTATACATGTCGCCGGAGCAATGCCGCGGAGAACGACTTGATGCGCGCTCGGATATCTACAGCCTCGGTGTGATCGCGTATCAGATGCTTTCGGGTAGGACGCCGTTCCAAGGTGATTTCACATACGTGATGGAAGCACATAAGGCGTTTCCTGTTCCGCCGCTCGACGCAAAGAAAGTGCGTAAGAAGCTGAAACGCGTGATCGGTTCGGCGCTCGCAAAGAATCCGGATGAGCGTCCGCAAAGCGCCGAAGCTTTTGCTAGTACTCTGCGTTCGCGCTCCGAAGGGATCTTTGGACTCCTTCGTCGAGCCGGGATGATCTACACCGAGCACATGCCGAAGTTTCTCGTGCTCTCGACGTTCTTTCATCTCCCGATGATCGTGTTGACGGTCAGCCTGATGGCGCTCACGATAATGCGTGCGAGTGAAACAATTTCCCTCGCAACTGCGAACATCCTGGTCGGGATCAACGCAACACTGCTCGGAATTATCAGCGCGTTTTGCGCATACCTGATAATTGGAACGATTACGTGGATCGTCACACAGAATCTTGCCGTGCCGCTGCGTCCGATACGGCTCAGGCCGGCGCTAAAAGAAGCGAGAAAGAAATGGAAGACGTTTGCCGGAACCGGCATCCTAAGCACGGTGGTATCTGTTTTGATCGCGATACCGACGTGCGGCATCGGATTCGTCGTGACGAGCATTTTGTGGATGCTGCTCGCCGCCGTCGTGATGATGGAGAACAAGCGCGGGTGGAACGCGATCAAGCGCTCCCAGCAGCTCGTCAAGCGATCGCTCGGGACGGCGACCGCCGCGTTTTTGATCATGTTTCTGATACCCGCGGTGTCGGCCGGCATAATTTCGTTCATGGTGAATATCACCGCAAAGGCCGTCGGTCAGGAATCGAGCAAGGTGCAGAAGATCGCCGAGCAAATCAAAACTGAGCTCAAGGACCCTTCGGTGGAATCGACAACGCCCGCGACGACGGATGCGGCGGCAGCCGTTCCCACTGATCAAGCGACATCCGCTGAAAAGAAGGACGACGGCGTGACGATCGGCATCGGAAACAGACCCGGGATAACTATCGGCGGTGAAGAAAAGGACATGCGCACACGGCTGAAGGACGCGATCCTTGAAAGCTTGCTGCAAATACTCCTGCTGCCGCTCCAGATAATTGCGACGTCCTTCACGGCGATCATCGCGGCGCTGCTTTACTTGAAGACACGGCAGGCCGGCGGAGAATCGTTCGAAGATCTTCTCGGCAAATTTGAAGAAACCGAGCAGCCACGAAAGAAGTGGCAAGAGCGTGTGCGAAACCGCCTCATACAATCCGGACGCATCACGAGCCGCCCCTGAAATGAAAAGGCCAGTTCTAAATCTCGCTCTCTCCGCGATCGTCATCTTCATCGCGTCGGCGTACGCGTCGGCTCAGACGCTGACACGCGAATTGAAGTTGAACGAGGGCGGATCGATCACCGTGGTAAATCTCAACGGCCGCGTCGAGATAATTGCGAAACCTGACGAGGCGTCTGTGCAGCTTGTTGCGACCTCGAGCAGCGCGATTGCCGAGACGGAACTGAAGATCGACGCCAGTGGAAATATTCGAATAGAGACGGAACCGGCTGGCGCGAGCAAGCGCATCGATCTGTCACTCACCGTGCCCGAACGCGTGAAACTGAAGATTCAAACACGCGATGGTGAGATACGTGCGGTCGGTGATTTTGAATCGGTCGAAGCAAAGACCGATACCGGGACGATCGCGGCGGATGTTCCCACCGACGATCTGAAATATGATTTTTTCTGGACGTCATCGCGTCCGCGTTATCTCAGCGACATCGAGCTCAAGAAAGTAAAAGAGAGATCGGGCGGGAAGTTTCAGTTGAAAGGTAAGTACAGCAACGACGAGGAGAGTGGGGAAGACGGGGAGACGCGGGGAAAGGGAGACGCGGAGAAAGGGAGAAAGGGAGAAGGGGAGAAACGGAGACAGGAGACGGGAGACTGGAGTCCGGAGTCAGAACCATCAGGGTCTTCATCGGACGATTCGGACAAAGATAAAAAGAAGCCGCGATCAAAATCCGTCGAGCTCACATTCACCACGGCACGCGGCATCGTCCTTCTCAACATCCCGCCAAACGAAGTCTCGAGCGATCTTCGCGAGCGCCCGCTGACGAACGCCGCAAAAGCGATCATCCGCAGCGGCGATCTCGGATTGATGGATTCGATTCGGCGTGCGAGCCCAAAATATTTTGGCGACTATGCTCGAACACTGCCGCCGATGCGTCGCGAGCCGACGCTCACGACGCGTCTCACGCAGGCCGATGCTCCCGGCGATACCGTTAAGGAAGCGGTCGTTCGCGTCACCGACATCTACAACCGCTCGATCCCGGATCTGAGATCGTCGGATTTCATCGTCGCCGAAAACGGAGCCCTTCGCGACATCATTTCCGTCAAACCGCATACGGCGCCGGTCAATCTCGTGCTGCTGCTCGATGTCTCGGGCAGCGTCGACAATTACGTCAACTTCATTCGCAAAGCGGCGCGGGCGTTCATCGATACCGCGCGTGACGAAGACCGCATCTCGCTCATCCTCTTTAATGACGATGTGAAGGTGCTATCCGGATTCTCGACGAACAAAGCGCAGCTATCCGAAAGCCTCGATACATTCGACGCCGCCGGAGCGACCGGCTATTACGATGCGGTCGCGTTTACGCTTGCCGACACGCTTCGTCCTCTGCGTGGCGAGCGCACGGCGATTGTTGTGCTGACCGATGGCGACGACAACCGTTCGTTCCTCTCGTTCGAATCGCTCATCGGGGCGATCGAGGAAAGCGGAGCGCTCATCTATCCGCTCTACGTGCCGTCGGCACTCATCGCCGCGAGTGAATCGAACAACCCAGAGAAGGGAATCGATCCGCTTCGCAGAAGGTACATGACTCTGTCGGCGCGTGCCGAAGGCGAAGGCGAACGCCTCGCGAAAGTTTCAGGCGGCGTCTATTACCCGATCACACAGCTCTCGCAAATTCAAAGAGCATACGACGACATCGTGACGCAGATCCGCACCGCCTACAGCGTTACTTTCCGCTCCGCCTTCAAGGCCGATCCGGATAATCTCCCGTCCCCACGCTTGAAGATCCGCGTCAACAAACCCAGCGCATTCGTGCAGGTGACATCCGTCCGCGCGATTCAAAGATAACGTCCTGCGCCGTTCGCATGTTTCTTGACCGTTTGCGCGTCCGATGTTATAAAACAGCGATCAATCACCTCCCGCGGAAAACGACGGAACCAAGCTCATCGACCTGACAAAGAAATGGACGGCGAAGATCATTGCCGCGAACAAGTAGTGTTCGATCGGAGGGTTTTCGAGGAATTTTTATGTGGAGACTCAACGACGAAGACACCGACGACAAGCTCGCAGAGGTAGTTAACAGGAATGTCGACGCACTGACGGATCGCCGAACTCTGCTGCGATATCTATCGGTGCTTGGGATCGTAAACGTCTTGATCTGGCTCAGCGTCCTCATCTTCCCGGTCGAGGTTCGAGACGGGTTCACGCAGGTCTGGCAAACGAGCGACACTGTTGCAAAAATCGTTCTCGCGCTCGTCTTTGGTCTCGGGATGTGGTTGAGCTATTCGCTATTTCGCCTAAAGTTCCCGGACATCGAAGAGCAGCGACTCGACGCCGATGTGATGGCGTCGTTCCATTTCCAATCCAACTCGTCAAAACGATTTGCGGTCTGGGTTCTCTCGGTTGTCGGCGGAATCTTAAACCTCGCGCTCCTGATCTTCGCCGTCCTCGCGCGTTCGGAGTAAGTCGTGTCGCCGAGGAGTACCGACGGGTTCTTAAGCGGCGTGTTCGAGTGAGCGAAAATTATCGAATTAATCGGCGTCATCCGCGTTATCAGCGGTTAAAATCCTTAGCTCACCCCTGACTACTTCCGATCACATAGCTCGCGGTACTTGCATGTCCTGCAGAAGTTTTCGAGCGGGGTCATCTCGAATTTTTCTTTCGGGAAGGGAATGTTTAGTTCGGGGACCTCGCAGAATTCGTACATCGCGTCAGTTTGCTCGCGGACGCGCATCGCGAAGTCGTCGATGTCGTACTCGTTTAGCTGGACTGTCGTTTCTTTATATTCCGGC
>JBDTSA010000205.1:0-4926 GCA_039931335.1 Acidobacteriota bacterium | reverse complement strand
GATCCGAATTCTCGTCTCTGAACCAGCTCGCACCGGCGACGATGTTGTGACTTCCGAACAACCAGTCCGACTGAAGATCGAAGCCGGTCGTCTTGGTATCAGTTACCGTGTCGCTAAATTGGTAAACACCGGGGAAGAACGGTAAAAACGGAGGCACGGTCACAATATTGGTAAAACTTCGATGCTGAGTTTGATAGAACGCCTTGGCCGAGATTCGCTGAAGGTTATCGGTCAACGCGGCGACATCGTATCGAACGTTGAACTTGTCGCGGTTGTTAAATGGAAAGAAGGCGTTGAAAACGCCGACCAATCCGGGCACGCCGGTGTTCGCTCCGGCCAAACCTGCCGAGCCGATATCCGAACCGCGCCGGCGCTCGTAGTTTAGCTTCAGCGTATTCGTGTCGTTGATAAAGAATCGCAGCGTCGCCTGGCTGTTACTGCTGTGCGATTGTGAGTTGAGAACCTCATTATCGTCGGTGATCTGCTCTTCCTGGCCGCGAAGATAAGCGCGTTCGCCCGCATTCGACGATCCTGCAAAATAGTTTTCAAATCGATCGAGCGACTGAGCAATTCGAAAAGCAAAGAACTTGTTGGATCCGGTGACCGCGAGGTTGCCGCGCCGGCCATTTTCGTTCGATGAATAAAACGTGTCAAGAGCGGCTCCGAATCTAAAACGACCATCGCCACGCGGTGGTGTGTCGCGTGTGATTATGTTGATCGTTCCCGCAAGGGCGTCCGTACCGTACAACACTGATCCGCTGCCACGAACCACTTCGAGGGTTTCGATTTGCGACGTTTCGACCAAACCGGGTTCAATGCCGGACTGAGAGGTCGACGTACGTGAGTTATTGAGCCGTTCACCGTCGACGAGAACAAGAACACGGTTGCTATCGAGGCCGCGTATTCGAGGCCGCACCTGAAATGCACCTTCATTGACAGTCGACGTTCCCGGCAGCGATCTGAAAATGTCACCGATCGTGTTCACTGCCCTTCTGTCGATCTCTTCCCGATCGACGACGGTGACGGGTACCGCGGTTTCGCTCGTCAGTATCTCCGCTCTCGCCGCCGTAACAGTGACTGCTTCTTTGATCGGTTGCGGCTCGACAGTTATGTTCATCGCGGCTCCCGACGAAGAGGCGTCGACAGAAATGCTCGCGAACCCATTGGCTCTTACGACGACCTCGCATGGATCGGCACACGCGGTGTCGAACGAGAAGGTACCTTCTCCATTAGTGTTCGTCGTACGCTCGGCACGCGTGGTTTTGTTGCGAAGCACCACGGTCGCGCCCGCGATAGGCTTGCCTGCGCCGTCTGCTACAACGCCTTCGATCTTCCCCGTCTGCGCGAACGCCGACACTGAGAACAGAATAAGGGCCAAAAGAGTGGTGATACTTTTGTAATTCATTTAATTGCTCCAGAAACTCACTGCGAAAATATTCCCGGTAACTGCAGATTAATCCGCGCACGCTTCGATGTAAACCATCTGCCTTTCAATTGTCTTGAGCCAGTAAATAAGGGGCTCTTATCTGAATTCATCAGGCCACGTGCCGGAAAATCAAAAACGCCGAATGCTCTAGGGCAAACGGCGTTCCAGCTTTCTATCCCGCAGCAGGTTTTACTACTTTCCGGCCGCGAGCTGCAATCTCGCGTTCGCCGCATCGAGTCGTTCGCGGTCACCTTCGGTCTCTTCAAGTGCCGCCGTTGCGTGAGCTGCGAGTGACTTCTCAGCAGCTTCGCGATCGGCCCGGGCTGCATCAGCATCGATCTCTCCGGCTGTCTCGGCCGTATCCGTCAACACCGATACTTTGTTCGAGCTGACCTCGACAAATCCACCGGCGATCGCCAGACGTTCGGTCGTTCCCTTATTCGAATACGAAAGAATGCCCGGTTTTAGGGCCGAGATCAGCGGTGCGTGATTGGGCAATATGCCTGCCTCACCCGACGCGGTCGGCACGGTAACGGAATCCACCGACTCGTCAATGATTCTTTTTTCGGGAGTTACAATCTCGAGTTTCAACATTTTTCTTAATGATGAATGGTGAATGATACTAGATCGCTTTCAATTCATCATTCTCCGCCCACCCCTAATAATTATCGGCTAGGCCGATGCCGCCATCTTCTTAGCTTTCTCACGCGCCTGCTCGATCGTACCGACCATATAGAACGCCTGCTCGGGCATGTCGTCGCACTTACCTTCGAGAATCTCGCGGAAGCCCTTGATCGTATCCGGGACCTTGACGTATTCGCCCTTCAGGCCCGTGAACTGCTCACCGACCGTGAACGGCTGCGAGAAGAATCGTTGGATCTTACGAGCTCGGGCCACCGTAAGCTTGTCGTCCTCCGAAAGCTCGTCCAGACCGAGGATCGCGATGATGTCCTGAAGATCTTTATATCGCTGCAAGATCTTCTTCACAGATTGAGCGGTGTTGTAGTGCTCGTCGCCGACGATCTGCGGATCGAGAATTCGCGAGTTCGACGCGAGCGGATCGACCGCCGGGTAAATCCCAAGCTCGACGATTTGCCGTGACAGCGCCGTAACAGCATCGAGGTGGGCGAACGTCGTTGCTGGAGCCGGATCCGTATAGTCGTCGGCTGGCACATAGACGGCCTGGATCGACGTGATGGAGCCGGTCTTGGTCGAGGTGATGCGTTCCTGCATCTCGCCCATTTCCGTCGCGAGGTTCGGCTGGTATCCCACGGCGGACGGCATGCGTCCGAGAAGTGCGGAAACTTCAGAACCAGCCTGAGTGAACCTGAAAATGTTATCGACGAAGAAAAGTACGTCGTTCCCCTGATCGCGGAAGTATTCCGCAACGGTGAGGCCCGACAACGCAACTCGGAGACGTGCTCCCGGCGGCTCGGTCATCTGTCCGTAAACAAGCGACACCTTCGAGCCCTTGATCGCTTCCATGTCGACCTTCGAGAGATCGAAGGCCCCGGTCTCCTCAAAATTATGAGTAAAGGCGTCGCCGTAAGTGATAACTTTCGATTCCACCATTTCGCGGAGAAGATCGTTACCTTCACGAGTTCGCTCGCCGACGCCGGCAAAAACCGAGAAACCTTCGCGGCCCTTTGCGACGTTGTTGATCAATTCCATGATTAGAACCGTCTTACCGACGCCGGCTCCTCCAAAGAGGCCGATCTTTCCACCGCGAAGAAACGGCTGGATGAGATCGATGACCTTGATTCCCGTCTCGAACATCTCAAGTTCCGTCGCCTGCTCGTCGAACGCAGGGGCATGTCGATGGATCGGGTAGCGAACATCCGACGTAACCGGGCCGAGTTCGTCAACCGGATCGCCGATGACGTTCATAACGCGGCCAAGCGTCGGCCCTCCGACCGGAACAGTGATCGGCCCGCCGAGATCGATGACCTTCATTCCGCGGATCATACCGTCGGTTGGAAGCATCGATATCGCACGCACACGGCCTTCGCCTAGATGCTGCTGAACCTCGGCTACGACATCGACCGGTGTTTCGACCTCAAATCCTTCGGATGTAATTCTTAAAGCTTGATGAATGGAGGGTAAATAATCCTGAAATTCCACGTCGACAACGGGTCCGATGATCTGTACGACCTTGCCGATCTGTGCGTTACCATTATTAGCGGCCATTTTTGATAAAGTGCTCCTGTATAGATAAGAAAATGCTCTTATAACAAAGCAGTAAGACTACCATATGCGGCCTTTGGTTCGCAAAGACAGGAGTCGGGCATAATATATCCCTCCACAAAAAAACAGAAGAAGACGATGGAAGGATCGCCTTCCTTCAAATGTAGCTGCAAATCGCTTTTAGTCCGGACGGTTAGTCCTTCTTCTCAGCGCCCTTGCGTCCCGAACCACCCGGATTCTTGCCGCCGCCGTCCTGTTTGTTGACCGTTGCCCAAGCCCTCGCCTCAGCTTCCTCTGCTGAGACACCTTTCTTTTTGTAGCCCTCTTCGATGTGCTCGGCCTTTCTTTCTTGTTTGGATGTGTATTTGCTCGTTCCGTCCTTTCGTGTCGGCATAACTTCGATCCGCCTTTTCTCTAAAAAATACTTGCTGCCTTAACCGGACGTTGCCGGCGGGCCCGGAAATAAATGTCTCGCGCGCGGATGTAAATGTCGGTCCGCTCGGGAGCGCTATTGCGCTGAATGATGGTTTCGGCTTTCGTGCTCGCGGCCGTGTCGGTGATGGACAACACGATCGGGCGGTCCTGCTTGTTGAGGCCCTTTATGTATTTCGTAAACATTCTGTGATTCACTCCCCGGTTTTGAATTTACTTCTTGTAACGATTTCGAACTGTTACCGAGCCTTTCAGCAATCATCATGCCAACCCTTCACTCAGCAAATCCGTACATTTCTGTACACTTGAATACAGAAGATATTGACACTCGAAACTCGTTCTAGTAGCCTCAGTCAGTAAAGCGAAT
Organism: Acidobacteriota bacterium; assembly: GCA_039931335.1. Taxonomy (GTDB): domain Bacteria; phylum Acidobacteriota; class Blastocatellia; order Pyrinomonadales; family Pyrinomonadaceae; genus OLB17. The sequence continues at coordinate 517 of JBDTSA010000205.1, read as the reverse complement.
TCGCATTAACTGGACGACAACATTTGAGCAATCTTCGAAAACTCGAGCTGCCCCCACAAGGTCTCAACACGCTTTTCGGCGTACAGGATCAAAACATTAAATACCTCGAATCTCTCCTCGACGTGAGTATCGGTGCGCGTGGGAATGAGCTGCTGATTGACGGGGACCCCAACGATATCACGACGATCGAGCAGATCCTTCGCGATTTTGGCGAGTTGTTCAGTGAAGGAAATACATTCACTGATAAAGAACTCCGCGACGCATTCAAGCAGATCGCCGAAGACCGCGCATACAGCCTGAAAGACTATTTCCTAAAGTCGCGGTTCAATCCGTCGGGTAAAAAGCAGGTCGCTCCGAAAACTGCGAACCAGCGAAAATATCTCGACGCGATCGCCTCAAGAGATCTCGTATTCGGGATCGGCGTCGCAGGAACTGGAAAGAGCTTTCTCGCCGTTGCGATGGCCGTCGACGCGCTCTTTAAGAAGCAGGTCTCGCGGATCATCCTGACGCGGCCCGC
>JBDTSA010000204.1:0-4950 GCA_039931335.1 Acidobacteriota bacterium | reverse complement strand
GAGCCACGCGCTGAACATCCTCGATCGAAATTGCTTCAATGTTGTCACGATAGGTCTGCAGATAATCTGCCGGCAAACCATACAGCTGTTGATTGACAATCAGATTGGTCAGGCCTTCCTGCGTCTCTGCTCGGATCGGAAAGACCCCGGTTAGGAAGTTCTTCGCGTCCCCGAGTTCAGTGCCGGACACCGGCTCGGTTCGGATGCGCTCAAGCTCGAAGAAGAACTCGCGAAGCGAATCGCCGGTTACCTGAGTCCTGACTTCAGCCGTCGCATCGAAATCCCCCGCAAGCCGTTTTGCGTCGAGCCGTGTATACGCGCCATACGTGTAGCCTTTCTCCTCGCGCAGATTCATAAACACTCGCGACGAAGCACCCGCACCGAGTATCTGATTCATGACAGTGGCGGCGAAGTAGTCCGGATGATCGCGTCCAAATGCAGAATTCGCAAGAACAATGTTTGCTTGGGCGGAGCCCGGCCGGTCGACGATCGTCAGTGACCGGCCATTGCGAGCCGGCGCGTCAGGAACCGTCGCGACTGGTATGTTCTGAGACTTCCAACCGCCGAACTTTCCCTCGATTTCTTTCAAAAACTCCGTCGTGTCGATGTCGCCGACGGCGATAAATATTGCATTGTTCGGAATCAATTGCGTCGCATAAAAGTCTGCGAGCTTCTCACGGGAAAGTTTTTCAATGTCGTCTGACGTCGGTGAGATGCGCGCATACGGGTGATCGCCGTAAAGGATGCGAGCGACCTGTTCATTTGCCAGAAAGCCCGGCTGTGAGCGCTGAAACTTCAGATTCTCGATCGTGTTTCGTTTATAGAGATCGAGCTCAGCCTCGGGAAAGGTAGCGCGAAAAAGGACCTCGACCATCAACTGGAGAATTTCCGTCGAGTAGATCGACAACGAAGACGCCGCGACCATCGTGAAGTCGTCAGACGAAGAGGCCGACAGGCTTGCGCCGAGTCGTTCGATCTTTTCTGCGAGGTCGAGGCTCGACAAATTCGCCGTGCCTTCGGTGACCATCGACGCCATAGCAGACGTGATACCTATACTCTCAGTCGGATCGTCCGCATCACCGAAAAGAAACGCAAGGCGGTAACTCACCAGAGGCAGGCGCTTGTCGGCGACCATCACGACTCTCAACCCATTATCAAGTGTCGCGACAACGGGCTGAGGAATGTTGAACGGTGCGGGCTCGAGAGGACCCGGCACTGATTTTCTAATTGCTTGCGTCATAGTTGAATGAGGAACCGAATGCGAATCGATTTTCCCGACATCTATCCTTTACCAGCCGGAGTCACATCCAGCAGGGCTCGATTCTCCGTATCCAGAAACTTCTGTACGGCATTTCTTATTTGTTCGGGCGTCACGCTGAGATATTCATCCAGATCGCTGTTGATAAGCGCCGGATCTCCGTCGTAAAGCGTGTATTCCGCGATCTGCTGAGCTCTCGTCATCGACGACTGACGCATTCGGACGGCGTCATTGATCAGTTGATTGTGGAGCTTCTGCATCTCCTCGGCGGTCGGGCCGTCCTTCGCGACGGTTCGGATCTCAGTCATGATAATGTCGCGAATGCGGCTCAGATCCTTTTCCGGTTTCGGGATCGCACCGACAAATATGCTTGACGGCCCGCGGCGTTCGTCGGTAAAGCCAAAGAGCTGGATCACCGATTCATCGCCCTTCACAAGCTTCTGGTAGAGCCGCGAACTCTCGCCGTCGTATAAAAGTTTTCCTGCGAGGTAAAGCGCATTAAATTCGGGCGACCTCCGCTTCGGAATCTTCCATCCGATCAAGAAGGCCGGAAACGGTGCAAGTTTGTCCTCCCATTGACGATAGGTTTGGGCAACCTCCGCCGGTTCAGAGACGTCGAGCCCCGGAGGCTCAGGCTGCGACGGGATGTCGCCAAAATAAGTTTCGACGAGTTTCTTTGCAGTTTCGGGTTCGAACGATCCGGATATTACCAGCACGGCGTTATTCGGTGCATAGTAAATTCTAAAAAACTCCTGAACGTCTTCGACGGTCGCATCGTCGAGATGTTCCATCGAACCGATCGTCGAATGCGCGTTCGAAAAATTGCGGTAGATCATCTCGTTAATGAGATCGAAGATCTGGCCGTAAGGCTGATTGTCATACCGCAGTCGCTTCTCTTCCTTGACGGCCTCGCGCTGGTTGTCGAGATTCTCCTGTGTAACGGCGAGCGAGCGCATTCGATCGGACTCGAGCCAAAGCGCGAGCGGCAGTTGATTCGCCGGCAACGTCTCGAAGTAATTCGTCCGCTCGCTCGACGTCGTACCGTTCATCGTGCCCCCGGCCTTCATGACGAACTGAAAATGCTCCGCCTTTTTCACATTTTCCGAGCCTTGAAACATCATGTGCTCGAAGAGGTGCGCAAATCCGGTGCGTCCCTCGCGTTCGTTTCGCGAGCCGACATTGTAATAAACGGCCACCGCCACAACGGGCACAGCCTCATCGCGATTCAGGACAACTCGCAAACCGTTCCCGAGAGAAAATTCCTGTATCTCGAGCGGAGTTAAATTAAAAGCGTCAGACATAAATTTTCCAGATTTCATAAAATCACTTTGCCGCAGCAAATGCAAAATCAGGCGCTCGCACTGTAATTTGAACATTGTGTATGGGGCTGTATAGACCTGTCGTGACCAGATACGTTTACTCTGAATTCGTTTCTACTCATCGCAGTTTTACAATGCATTGTGCGGCGCTTCTTTTCCAGGGTGTGAAGCGTCGTTTTTTTGGTCCTAACTCTGGTCATCCCGGGTTCTGTTTCGACGAGCGATGGCATAGAGCGCTGACTTAACCTGAAATGGCGTAAGATCCGCGTGTTTTTCGAGAAGCCGGGCGATCACGCCGACGATATGTGGGCATGCGAAGCTGTTGCCCGTGAGATTTCGATAGCCGCCGTTCGGCCAAGCCGTGCGCACATTGACGCCAGGCGCGGTCAATTCGATCACCTCACCAAAATGAAATCCGAAGTTCAAAGGATCAGTTTCTTCGCTCTTAACCACCGAGATCAATGACGACGAGAAGACCGACGGAAAACTCGGCTGCGGTAAATTGTTCGCCGCGGCGACGACGACGCAGCCGGCCTGGTAGGCACGGTCAAGCAGGTCATGCAGCGGCGCAAAGAATTGCGGTTTGGTCGTTCCAAGGCTGAGATTAATAATCTGATAGCGCTTGTTGATCGCGTATTCGAGACCGGCCAGAAATGCTTGTCCATCGCCAAGGCCTCCGGCTCCGAGAACCTTAATGCTGTAGATCAGGGAGTCGGGTGCGATGCTCGTGACGATCCCGGCGCATGCCGTCCCATGGCCGGCCGAGTCGCCCGCGTCCGAGGCCTCAAAAACAACTCGCTTTCCGTCCAATCGAGCTTCGACGGTATCAACTATCTTGCCATCCAAATCCGGGTGTGATGTATCGATACCGCTGTCGACGATAGCCACACTCACGCCGAGTCCCGTCGCAGACCGCCAGCTCTCGTCGATCTGGAAGAATGTCGCGGCGTCGGATGATTGCCCCGGCTCGATATCGGAAATAGTCGTCACTCGCTTTTTTACGCGGTCCATTAACGCAGGAGAATCTACTTGAATAGTTGATCTATATTTCTTTGCGAACCCCGACTACAAACTAAGAAAACTTGTATCACCCCGGCTATCGGAGAACCGCAATACGGACTCGAGCACTTCCCTGCACAAGTTGCGTTCGGCGTCCCCGCGGTTCGCGATCTCGCGAATGAGGATCGCGAGATCCATCATCTCCCGATGCTCGGCCGAGCCTCGCAGATCTTCGAGCCAGGAACGCACCGATCCGATATCCATATCTTCGTCCGTCCCGACAACTTTTTCGCCAAGATCGCGGAAAAGTTTTGCGGACTCGTATGCATTCACAAGCGAGGCTATAGCATCGGCAAAGAGCGCGGCCTTGTCCATCTCGTCCGGTGTAAAAGGCTTATGCGGCGGGTCACCTGGACGGTTGATATATTCGAGAACGCCGATCATTTCACCGTTGTGGCGCAGCGGCGTCGCAAGGATCATTTCTGTCGAATACCCGGTCGTCCTGTCGACCTCCGCGTAAAAGCTCGCTTCTTCTTCAACATCGGAAACCGCCATCGGCTGCCCCGATGACATTACGAATCCGGCGATTCCCTTCCCTGCCGGAATCTTCAGATCCAGCAGCTTCGAGGCAACCTCTCCGGTCGCAACCAGAAAGCGAAGATCGCCTTCGACGCCGTCGTGGATCAGGACGGAAGCCTCACGAGCATCTAACTCGACCGCCGAAACCCGTAAGATATCGCGAATCGATCTCGTCAGCGGCTCAGTCAGCAAATTTGCGATGTCGACCGTTTCGATGAGCCGACGCATCTTTTTTGTGAGATTTTCATCGCCAGGCATAACTAAGATTCTACGCGAAAACGGCCGCGTTTCAACTTCCTGAGATTTGCACGGCATTTCGTGGAAGTTTCACGCGATTGGGGCTTTCTGACAATCAAATTTAGTTTTGAGAAACCCGAAGGGCTACCGGGACTGGCGTTCTCTGGCGCATTTCTTGTATCATTCGCCAACCGTCTAATTTGGTGCATCGTTTGGGGACAAATGTCCGTTGAAACAATGAAGAAGTTTCTAAGTTTCGCATGCGCTTCGTGTATCTTTGGAACGATTATCGTTCAGGCGCAGACCGCTGCAAAGATGCCTTCAGCCGATCCATTCCGGATCGATCAGGGTTCGTCCTTTTCTGCGTCCACGTCCCCACGCCCCGGCTCAGTTGCAAACGCATCGACGGCCACACCGGCCGCCGGACGAATAATCTCGGACGTCAGTCAGGCCCTCGAGCTTATCCGCAACAATCATGTAAATGCTGCGAAGCTGGACGCCGGCGAACTCATGAAGTCTTCAGTTAGCTCGATGCTCGCCGAGCTCGATCCACACTCG
>JBDTSA010000203.1:0-4958 GCA_039931335.1 Acidobacteriota bacterium | reverse complement strand
ATCAGAGATTACTTTAAGGCGTCAACAGTAAACTAAGGAATGTTTACGTTTTTAGTTTAGTCGTGATCTGGTGGGTAAAGCTCGCGATGCGACCTATTCGATTACCAAAGCGGTTGCCGGCCGGCGAAGCCCGCTTCGACCTCGTGCCACCATTCGATCTCGTCACCGTCACCGATTTGCCAACACAGCAGCACGACACGATCGTCGAGCATGCATGGAAAATCGATGAGGCCGCGTGAGTAATCTTTTAATTGCACACCGAGATCGTGCAGATCCGTCGTTAGCTTGCCGACTTCGTACAACGCTCTGACGTAATCCGGGCCGCCTTCCATTCCGCCGCCGAACTCCGACGCAATCGCGGCAGCTTTGGCAGATTCGCGAAACCCACCGATTCGAGCGTAAAGGCGTTGAATGCGTTCGAGCCGCGCACGCACGGCTGGCAGCAATTCATTCGCTTCTTCGACGGTGAAGATCTTCATTGATCGTCGTTGACGCGGACAAGGTCCGAATTCTTTTCGTGTATCGTCGGACGATTTGTACCGCGCTGCCCGCGCGGAAAGTTTTCACGGCTACGTGAGGCGTCGGGCATACGCAATTCGTCGGGTGGCACGAATGAGGGCACTTCGTACTCGCCGCTTTGCGTGCTGTCCTTTCTGATCAGCTCTGCGATGTCGCCGAGATCAATAAAGAAATCGGCTACGTCGATCAGCCGCGGTGCGGTGTTCGAGCGGAATCCGGCGACCTCGACGCGACATCCCTTATACGCAACGGCGTTGACGGCGTAGACAAAATCTTCGTCGCCCGACACCAGCACCGCCGTATCGTAACGGCCCGCAAGACTCAACATGTCGACCGCGATCTCGACATCGAGATTAGCTTTCCGTGTGCCGTCGTAGAATGTTTTCAGCTCTTTCTGCACGACGCGGAAACCGTTTCTTCGCATCCACAGCAGGAAACCCTGCTGCCTCTCCGCACCCGTATCGACACCGGTGTAAAAGAACGCGCGGAGCAGCCGCCCGTCTCCTAAAAGTATCCGGAGAAGCTTGTTGTAATCGATATCGATGGTGTGAAAGCGCGCCGCGTGGAAGAGATTGTTGCCGTCGATAAAGACCGCAACACGACCTCTGTGCCCGAATTTCCAGGACGAACTGGTAGTCGTATCAAACTGCATGATTACCTCGTCAAATTTTTAGTGCGGCTTTTTTTGGGAAGGCTGGAACAGGATCACTGATGACGGACCGTTCAAAGATCAGAGCCACGGTCGCCCGGTAAAAATAACGAATGATCAAATCAATCGGAGTATGTTAAAAAATTTACCTAAAAATCGAATTCGTAAATCCAGCTGTCAAAAAAGTCGTGGCTCTAGTTTGCTACGCCTCATGAGATCGGTCAAGGCAAATTGCGCGACGAAATGCTAATATCCTTCGCTGGAAACTATGACCGGTGATAGCGATCAAAATATTGAACCCGAATGGCTGCGTAAACTCCCGCTGCGGTCCGAGGAGCCAGGTTTTTCGCCCGATCAGTTGATCAAGTGCGAAGCGTGCGGAAAGGCAAACGCGCCTAACCGTGTCGCGTGCCTGTACTGCGGCGCTGGGATCCACGGTACGACGATCACGCGATTCGATATCGAGGTCCCCGAAAGCTGGGAGAACGGATACAACATAATCCTCGGCGATACCCCCGACGCTGAGCTGGAGCCGGCGGCCATTCAGATCGCATCGATGCTCGGGGCGGAAACGGAAACTGTTAGTACGATTCTAGCCGAGGGTGGCGGACTTCCCTTGGCCCGGGTCAAAAAGGAAAGCCAAGCGGCCGCAGTGTCCGCAAAGCTGGCGGAATTCGAGATCAAATCGATGATCGTCGCGGACGAGTCCCTGCACGCGGCCTCAGCACCGACGCGACTAAGGTCTATCACCTTCGAGGGGAATTCGATCAGGTTGGAGCTTTTCAATCGTGGCAGGTTCGAATTGCTTGAGAGCTCCGAGCTTATGCTTGTCATTCCCGGCGTCCTTCTTCAAGGGAAAACCGAATCGGTCGAAAGGCGAAAACGCCGCGGGACGAAAACCTTGCGTGAGGCCGAAATGTCTTCGGATGAACCTGTGTTGGATATCTACTCGGTGCGTGAGCCAAACGGATGGCGGATACGCGCGAGCGGTTTCGATTTTTCGTGTCTCGACGCTGATAAGTCGTTGATAGTTGGCGAGAACATGAAGAAGCTGACGGCAAAGCTCATCGAGTTTTCACCGACCACAAGAGTCATCGCCGATTACTCAAAGATCTCTTCGATCCTCGAATATGCGTGGCCGAGTGAATCGCGGAGAGATACCTTGGCGCTCGGTTTGAACCGAAAGGAAGTTTCAAACGTTTTCACGACCAACAACACGTTGCAATTCAATAGGTACTCGCGGCTCCAGTGGCAACTCTATGAAAAGGAACTTTAAGGATGCCAGGCCGCGAAACGACGCCCGGCGGCCGGCGGCGAAGGTTCACGATCGTCCATCGGGACCCACTCCGACTTATGGCGTCTTGCCGGTTCTGGAGGCGTTGCGAGCGCATGCTCGACGGATCGACAAGATCGTCGTCGCCGAAGGCGGACGAGAAAAGCGGCTTCAGGAGATATTCGATCTCGCGCGTGCAAGTGGAGTTCGGGTAGATCGTGTCCCACGTGAAGCGCTCGAACGTCTCGTCGAGCCTGCGGCTAATCATCAGGGTGTCGTCGCGTTTGCGGCGGCGTCTGAATACGTTTCCGTCGATGAAATTCTTGACGGTGTCCCTAACACAAAAAAACCGCTTCTTGTCATCCTCGACGGCGTCGAAGATCCGAGAAATCTCGGAGCGGTCCTTCGGAGCGCCGAATGCGCCGGCGCAGACGGCGTGATCATTCCTGATCGCCGTGCTGCCGGCCTGACCGAGACTGTCGCCAAGTCTTCGGCCGGCGCCATCGAATACGTCAAGGTTGCGAAGACGACAAATCTCAACCGGCTCATCGAGGATCTAAAAGCACGAAACATTTGGGTCGTGGGAACTAGCGGCGATGCGGTGACTAATTACACTGACTGGGATTGGACGGGCCCGTGCGCTCTCGTGCTGGGTGCGGAAGGCAGTGGGCTTCATCGCCTCGTCGCGGAGAACTGCGACGTATTGGTAAAAATCCCGATGTATGGAAAAATAGATTCCCTAAACGTTTCCGTCGCTGCCGGCGTAATCTTGTTCGAAGCTCGTCGTCAACGATCGCAAAAGGACTAATCTTATGTTCTGTCCAAAATGTGGAATTCAGAATCCCGAAACCGGGAAGTTTTGCCGAAGCTGCGGGACCGATCTCGGAAACGTTTCGGATGCCCTGTCCGGAAAACTGCCGCAGGCGAAGAATCTGGTTGATCGCAAAGGGAAGCCGATAAATTTAGAAAGCGCGATCACCAAGTTTTTTATGGGAATCGCATTTCTCCTGATCGCGATCGTACTCGGAGTTTCGGGACGAGGAACTAGCTGGTGGTTCTGGATGTTGATTCCATCCCTGATGTTCATCGGCAGCGGGATCGCCCAGTACATCCAGCTAAAAAGCTCAGGGCAAAGCGGAGCTCGCTTTGCGCCGGTCGAGCAAAACTCAGTTTCTGCACCGCCGCCGAACGCCGCGCTCCCGCCTACGCGAACAGAGTATGTCGCCGCGCCCGAATCTCGTTACAAGACCGGTGATCTGGTACCGGCGAGCGTCACGGATACGACGACAAAGCACCTCGAGATCAACTCCGAAGGCGAGACGATGACGCTGCCTAAGTTGTAACCGTGGTCTAGTACTTCGGAATTTTCGGATCGACTTCGTTCGACCAGGCGGTGATGCCGCCTTTCAGATTCTTTAGATCGCCTTTGAAACCTGCTTGCTGAAGAGCCTCGACGGCGCGAGCGCTGCGCATTCCGGCCTTGCAGTGGATGACTGTTTCGCGGTTCTCGTCGATCTCATCCTTTCGATTCAGTATTTCGCCGAGCGGAATAAGCTTCGCCCCTTCGATCTTTGCGAATGCCCATTCATCGGGCTGGCGCACATCAATTAGCTGAATATCGTCACCCGCATCCATCCGTCGCTTGAGGTCGGTAGCCGAAATTTCCTCGATCATCAAAATCTCCTCTAAATAATTGCTTTAGGTAAACTTTATAAACAATCCCGCAACAGCGCAAACAGGCACGGCCGGGACGACTGGTAAGAGCCTCGAACTCAATCTAAACCCTTGCACTTACAAAACTTTACACACTGGGTCTTAGGTGATGAAACTAAGTAAGATAAAATCGACAACTTAACAAATCTTATGATCCGATCTTTTCGTTTGCAGTATCTCGCGCCATCCAGACTTGCCGCTTGGCTTGCATTGGCGACAATGGCGTCGAACTTTGCGTGTTCGTCGAGCGGATCGGGAGCCGAGCGACGCGGCAACTCGAACGCCGAGCCCGAGACGGCACCGATCGCGATCACGATTGCGAAAACGGAGGCGAAAAATGTTCCGGCGTACATTCAGGCGACCGGAAGTCTGGCTGCTGACGAAACATCGGACATCGCGCCGAAGGTCGCGGGAAAAGTGGCGAACGTTTCCGCCAACGTCGGACAGTTTGTCACCGAGGGTGCGGTGATTGCGAAGATCGATGACAGCGACGCTCGTCGGGAACTCGCCGCTGCCCAGGCCCGAGTGAAGCAAGCCGTTGCTGGGGTGCGTCAAGCTGAAGCGCGATTGGGTCTCGAACCAAATGGCAAGTTCAATGCATCGATCATCCCGGAAGTTCGGTCCGCCGGTGCAAATTACGAACAAGCGCTCGCTGAACTGAGGCAGGCTGAAGCAAACGAAAAACGTTATCGCGATCTTGTGGAAACGGGCGATGTTTCGATGATCGCGTACGAGACATACAGGACGACACGCGACACCGCTCGCGCTCGAGCGAATGCGGCGCGGCAGGGGCTGGAATCTCAG
>JBDTSA010000202.1:0-4966 GCA_039931335.1 Acidobacteriota bacterium | reverse complement strand
GAATTTGTCGAGCTTCTTCTCATCATAATTCTTTTGGAACTCGCGGCCCTGTGCGAGAAACTGGTCGTAATCGATCTTCGATGCAAATGTTCCGCCGGCGAGGTTCATCATCGTTCGGCCGATGACCTGGGGATCCTGAACCACAAGCAACGCGGCGCGATCGCAAGAGAGCTCGGCGCGGCGCGCCCATGCGAGCAAAGCACTCGAGATACCAGCCGAGACAATGAACTTTAGGATCTCGGATCCCGGGATCAGACGCGCGACGCTGAGGTTCGCCAGGGCTTCCATTAGTTTCGCCGCCGTGAGATATAGCACATGCTCGGCGTGGATGTGCCCGACCTCGTGAGCGATAACCGCGAGCGTCTCTTCATCGTTCAGGCGTTCGATAAGCGCAGTATGAAGCACGATGATCGGCTTTTCGACACCGCCGGTGAATGCGTTCACAAGCGGATTCTGCTGAATATACATGTCGGGCATGTCGACGCCGAGGGTCGTGCAAGCTATCTGAAGCTTGGCGTGGAGATCGGGACATTGCTTTGGCGTGACCTTGACGGCGCTCGCCATGAACATCACGCGGATCGCCGATTCACCGGTCCACTCGAGCAGCTTTTTCAAAGATGTATCGACGCCGGGAATAGCCTTCAGGGCCGCGAGCGCTTTGCTGTCGGCCGGATGAATGTAGGCGTGCTTGCTCAGTTCGGCAAACTTCTTGTGACCCTCGTTGGAGAGCGGCAGTTTGCATTTGCCACAGTTCGCCGCATTGTTTTTGTAATCCGCTTTAACCGAATTCTTTTGACCGCAGTAACGGCATCGCACAAAGTGTCCCTTTGTGATCGCCTCGGATTCGTCTTTCTTTTTTGCCATAAGCTAAGTTTAGTTTAGAGATCAATTAATCTTCAAACGAAAGCCGTATCGGAATAGTTTCGAATGACATCTGCCCGGTCAATATTGTCTCAAGGCGCTGGGCTCGCTCCGTGCCTCCAAGGCGGGGACGTATTCCGAAGGCGACAATAGTCACCCAACGACGAGCCTTACGACCGTCTCGATGTGATGCGTCTGCGGGAACAGATCGATCGCCGTAATTGATTCGATTCCGTAGCCGCCATCGAGAAAACGACGCAGATCGCGGGCGAGAACAGACGGGTCGCACGAAACATATGAAACGGTTTGTGGTCTGAGCTTTATCAGATCGAGAACCGTTTTCTTTTCGGTTCCGGAGCGGGGCGGATCGAGCAGTGCGAAATCGATATTCCCGGACAGTCGCTCGCTCAAGAAATTTCCAACCGGCTTTGTCACTAACCGAACGTTCGCCAATCCTGCATTCTCGATATTCCGCCGCGCGAACTCGACAGCGGGCGCGTAGTCCTCGACCGATGTCACTTTCTTGAACTTTCGCGCGAGCGGCAGTGTGAAGAGCCCGACACCGGAATAAAGATCGAGAGCTGCTACGCCCGAAGCGTCACCGATAGCGGCTTCGATCAATGCCTCGATCAGGAAGACATTACCCTGGAAAAACGCTTTCGCAGCAAAAGCGTATCGCTCACCCGCCGCGGTCAGGGAAATCTCAGCGTTACCGAGATCTACCTCGAGCGAATAAAGCGAGATCTTATCGCCATCGCCGCACGCGGCGTCGATCGCTCCCTTCTCGGGCGCAAACTTACCCCATTCAAAGCCGTCACGCAGCCGTTGCAGCTCCTTATCAAGTTTTGGGAGAAGGATCGGGCAATGTTCGATCGCGACGAGGTTTCGCGAATCGCGCTCGTAGTAGCCGATCTCGCGCGCACTTGCATCTATGTGCCATTGAGCTCGAAGACGGTAGCCGAACTCTTGCGGGCTCGGTACAATTGCTATTCCGTTTTCGTATTCGATCTTCCCGATGCGCTGCAAATTGTCGCGGATGATCCCGACCTTTGCGTCGAGCTGCGCCGCATACGTCATCTGCTGAAAATCGCATCCGCCGCATCGTCCGACATACGGGCACGGCGGCGTGATCCTCTGAGGCGAAGGCACGATCACTTTTTCGATCTCGGCAAAAGCAGTCTTGCCTTTGATGTCGGTGATGCGAGCAACGACCGTATCACCGGCGACGGCGAGCGCGACGAAAACGGTAAGCTCCGGTGCAAACGCCAACCCGAATCCGCGCGGCACTATTTTTTTGATTTCGACTTCGATGAGGTCGCCAACGTTGTACATAAATTCACTAGCAAAGGACTTAGAGATATACAAAAAACTCCGCGTTCTCCGCGATCTCTGCGTTAAATAACCACTACAAATAAAACAAACTTAACCGTGGAATTCCCTCTTCATCCCGAAGCCGTTTCAGCATCATCACACGAGACGTCTGCTTGTAGGCCTCAGCATCCATCTGCGATTTGTACGGCTTTAGCTGCAGCGCGACATCCTTTTCGACTTCCGCCAGCCGCGACGGGTCGAGTTTTGTAAGGAGCGAGCTCTCGAGCAAATTCTCGATATCTGAAAGCGACCGGTCGGCCGTCTCGAGGTCGTTCGAATAATCGATCGCGAGCTGCTTCAATCGTGCGATCGCACGCTCGATATCTTCTCTAAGCTCGGGATTTTTGGATCGCCCTAGTTGTTCAATAACGACGTCGATGTGTTCCACGATCCGTTCCGGCGAAAATTCGACCGAGCCTTCGTTCGACTTCTCCTTCCCGGCCTGCATCGACGACCACTCCAAAAATTGGGCCTCGACCTCTTCGCGGCAATAGAGCAATCCCTTGATCGACCGCGGGCCCGGGTTCTTGTCATACCCGTCAAATACACTTTCGATCGCCCGGATCACAATGTGGAGGGGAATTCCACGATCCTGCCAGCCTTCGATCATCGCCCAGTCGATCGGGCTCAGCAACAGATGCTTTCCGCGCCGGCGAATAAAAGTGTCCTCGATCTCTGTAAAGTAGTTGTAGTAGTTCAAGAAGTTATCAGTTTTCCGTTATTCCGGAGAAAGGCGATTATACCAATTAGCTCCAAAATAACTGATAGGTGATAACTGATAGCTGACAGCTGATAACGGATTGTCGCTCGTGCTAATCTATCCCAGAACATGATCGAGCGCCGCGAAAAATTTGAGACTTCTTCAGGTATCGAACTGCCGACTGATTTTAACCCTGATAACACCGAGCCTATTGATTACGCGAATGATCTTGACGCCCCGGGCGAGTTTCCGTACACCCGCGGTGTCCGCTCAAACATGTATCGCGGGAAGCTTTGGACGATGCGCCAGTACGCCGGATTTGCGACCGCGCAGGAATCGAATGCCCGCTACAAATATCTCCTGTCGCAGGGCACTACCGGGTTGAGTGTCGCCTTCGATCTGCCAACGCAGATCGGCCTCGATTCCGACGACCCACTCGCTGCAGGTGAGGTCGGCAAGGTCGGGGTCGCGATCGACAGTATCGATGATATGTCGACACTGCTCGACGGTATCCCGCTCGATCAGGTTTCGACGTCGATGACGATCAACGCGACGGCTTCGACTCTGCTATGCCTTTACCTCGCCGTTGCGAAAAAGCAGGGCGTCGGCTTTGACAAGGTCAGCGGCACGATCCAAAACGACATCTTGAAGGAGTACATAGCGCGTGGCACCTACATCTATCCGCCAAAGCCTTCCCTCCGCTTGATCACCGACACCTTCGCTTACTGCGCCGCGGAATTGCCAAATTGGAATACGATCTCGATCTCGGGTTATCACATTCGCGAGGCAGGATCTACCGCGGCCCAGGAAATTGCATTCACACTCGCCGACGGGATCTGTTATGTTCAGGCGGCGATCGATGTCGGCCTTGGGGTCGATCAGTTCGCACCGCGCCTCTCGTTCTTTTTCAACTCGCACAACAATCTGATCGAAGAGATCGCAAAGTTCCGCGCCGCGCGCCGGCTCTGGGCGCGAATCATGAAAGAGCGATTCAAGGCTGCGAATCCAAAATCGCTGATGCTGCGGTTTCACACGCAGACCGCCGGCTCGACACTCACGGCTCAGCAGCCCGAGGTCAACATCGTTCGCACGACGATCCAGGCGCTTGCTGCCGTACTCGGCGGAACGCAAAGCCTGCACACCAATTCGATGGACGAGGCACTCTCGCTGCCTACGGAGAATGCTGCGCGGATCGCGTTGCGAACTCAGCAGGTCATCGCCCACGAATCCGGTGTCGCCGACACAGCCGATCCGTTTGCCGGAAGCTATGCGATCGAGGAGATCACGACGCAGCTCGAAAACCGGGCGGTCGAGTACATCGAGAAGATCGATGCGATGGGTGGAATGCTCAAGGCGATCGAAACGGGTTACGTCCAGCGTGAGATCCAGGAAGCTGCATATCAATATCAGAGGGCCGTCGAAACGCAGAACGCGATCGTCGTCGGGGTAAATAAGTTTCAAAGTGATGAAGCTGCCACGATACCGATCATGAAGATCGACGCGCAGGTCGAGCGCGACCAGATTGAGCGCGTTAAGGCGGTTCGCGAACGACGCGACAGCGATCGGGCAAACGCGGCGATCGCCGGCGTGCACGACGCAGCGACGGGAACTGAAAATCTTATGCCTCGAATTCTGCATTGCGTGGAAAGCGATGTCACGGTCGGAGAGATCAGCCAAGCCCTGCGGAGAGTTTGGGGCGAGTATCAAGAAGCGGTGACGCTGTAGGATTTGGGATTTGGGATTTGGGATTTGGGATTTTAGAGCTCAATCCCAGATTTCAGATTTCAGATTTCAGATTTCAAATTTCATATTTCAAATGGGCGGGCCGCGGACCGGCGCCTCTGCCGTATATAGCCTTCCGCCTTCCAAATCTTTTCTGCTGACAGTCCAAACACCCGTGTGCTATCCTTTTTTTTGAGCAAAGTCCTTGCTCGGCTCACCCGCCAACACGTCCTCGATCTTCTCCTAACCAAACAAATATCCCTATGGAACAGCTGAATCAATACCTCAAGGCTCTCGTCTCAAGCGCCGGAT
>JBDTSA010000201.1:0-4976 GCA_039931335.1 Acidobacteriota bacterium | reverse complement strand
GCTGCGTTTTATCGATTCGGTAAGGCTGTTAATGGTGTAGCCGTCGTTCGCCGCGACGCGCAAATTCATCGACTGCTCGATAAACGCGTCACTGCCAAAGAGGGCCTGGTTGTAGAAGATGAGCTTCACCAGCTGCTTCACCTCGTCACGGGTCGAATAATTGAGCGCGTAAATTTGAGAGAGGTCAACTTCGGCTGGTTTAAGACCGGCAGCGTCGGCAAGGACTATCTTCTCGACCCGGTTTGGATACTTCATCGCCGTCATTGCCGCGACCCAGCCTCCGAGCGAATTACCGACAAGTGAGGCCTTTTCGATCTTCAACTCCGACATGAATTTGTCGAGGAAGTCGACGTAGGTGCCGACGCGATACTTGAGCATGACCCGGTCAGATTTCCCAAAGCCGATCTGATCAGGAGCGATGACGTGAAAGTTTGTCGCGAGAGCGGGAATCGTGAACACCCAGTTCTGCAAGTTACCGCCGAGCCCATGAAGAAGGATCACGGTCGGTTTCGCTGGATCACCGGCCTCGACGTAATTGATCTTTGCGCCGAATACCGAGACTGTCTTTTCTTGTTGCGCCTGCGCGGCCGCCGAGCACACAGACAAAAGAAATAGGGTAAGGCCGATAAAGATTTGTTTACTTGTTTTCATAAAGCTCCTCGATCGTGTCGGCAAAATTCTTTGCGACAACATCGCGTTTTAATTTCATCGTCGGTGTGATTTCGTCAAACTGAGGCGAGAAGTCGCGGTCAAGGATTGCGAACCGCTTGATCTGCTCGCTGCGCGAAACACGCTCGTTCGATCTCTCGACGATCTTCTCGATGGCCTCACGCGTCTGGGTCGATCCGGCCTCAGCGCCGCGATCGCCGTTCGATGCGACTTCGTTTTGATTGAGCGTAATGAGAGCGACGCAGTAGCTGTGGCCGTCTCCGAAGACGAAGCAATGGCTGATCAGATGTGATTCCTTGACGATGTTCTCGATCAAAGCTGGTGCTACATTCTTTCCGGACGAGAGTACGATGATTTCTTTTTTTCTGCCAGTGATCTTGAGAAACCCGTCCTCGTCCATGTCTCCAAGGTCACCTGTTTTCAGCCAGCCGTTGTCGTCAAACATCTCGGCCGTCTTCGCCGGCTCTTTGTAATAGCCCGAGAACATCATCAGACTTCGGACAAGGATCTCGCCGTCGTGCGCGATTTTCACCTCACACATGGGCATCGGCTTACCGACAGTTCCAAACTTGAAGTCGTCGGCGCGGTTGAATGCGACGCAGATGTTTTCTGTCAGGCCATAGGCTTGCAGGATGGGCACACCGGCGTCAGCAAAGAACTGCGCGATCTCCGCCGGAAGCGGTGCTCCGCCCGACGTCAATAATCTTATTTGTCCGCCGAACGCGTCTTTAACGATCTGCGGATCGATCTTCTCTGATCCATGCTTCGCGACGATCGACGCGTGGATCTTCTCAAAAAAGCGCGGCAAGCTGGCGAAGACAGTCGGTCGTACATCGAGAATATACTCATACAACCTCGTTAGGTCATCGACAAAATACGCAACAGTGCCGTTATAGAGACGGTTATAAATTCCCGAGACACGTTCGGCGACATGGCAGCCGGGAAGATATGAAAAGGCGACATCGGTGTCAAAGATGGGAACCGACCGGCGAAGGGATTCGACGGAGTTGAGGACGTAACGATGCGACAGCATCGCACCCTTCGGCTCGCCGGTCGTGCCAGACGTATAAACAATGATGGCGATATCTTCGACGTCTGAGTTGAATCCGATATTCTCGACCTTGGGAAGATATTCACCCCGCGCTGAGCGACCCGATTCGAGGAATCGTGCGAATGTCCCGTCCTCGATGCAGAGGATCTGCTTCACCTTCGCAAAAGTAAACGTTCTTATTTTGTCGAGCTGGACGACGGTGTCGACGATGACGAACTGCGCGTCGGAGTGTCGAATTATGAACTCGCATTGCTCCGGCGAACTGGTTGGATAGATTCCGACACCGACACCACCCGCGGCTATTACGGCAATATCGATGATCGACCATTCAGGAATGTTGCCGGCGAGGATGGCGACGCTTGCTCCTTTGGTCAGCCCTTTCGCGAGAAACGCACACGCTGTGTCGTGAACCGTTTCTTCGAAATAAGTCCACGACCGCTGCTCCCAGACATCCTGATCCCGCGTAAAGAAGACGGGGCGCTCGCGATATTTCGCTGTCTGTGCGCGGAAGAGGCTGTAGATGTTTGGAGACATCATTCGGATTCTTTGCGTCCCTCGCGTGCTTTGCGTGAGACAGGTGTTTGTTTCACGGAAAGGCCGCAAAGCAAGAATTTAGAGATAAAACTCGAATCAAAACCTAACTCAAACAGATCGATCAATACTTCATCGCTAAACAAGCCATGTTCAATCCGCCGCCGGAAGCGCAGAGCACAATATTGTCACCGCGTCTTATCTTTCCATGATCGAGCGCGTCGTGGAGAACCATCGGAATGCAGGCCGATCCGGTGTAGCCCCACTTCTGCATGATCGTGTGTGTCTTGTGTTCGGGGATATTCATCTCCTTCATCACGATATTGATGGTCGAGAGATTGACCTGTGTCCACAAAAACATATCGACCTCATCAACTGACAGTTCTGCTTTTGCGATCACTTCGTTTACGATCTTCGGCCAGCCAATGATGTTCACCTCGGGCGGGTATTTCCGCACGAAGCGAAGCCGGTTCGTATTGTTGGCAGCCAGAATATCCGCCGTTATTGGTTCGCGGGTGCCGCCCGCGAAGATTCCCATGTAGCTATGATAGCTGCCGTCCGCGACGAGCTTCGATGCAAGGAAATGTTTCTCATCGTTCACCGATCTCAGCACAACAGCTCCGGCACCATCTGCGAAAAGCGTCGATGTCTTTTTGTCTTTCCAGTCGATGAACTTGCTCATCGCGTAACAGCCGACGACGAGAATATTCTGATAGCTGTCATCGGCGATCATGTACTTAAACGCGGTGTCGAGCGTCGTCACAAATCCGGCGCACGCGCAGTTGATATCAAAGGTGCCCGCATTCACCGCACCGATTCGCTGCTGCACGACGACCGACGTAGCCGGCGAGATGTATTCGGGAGTGTCCGTCGCAACGAGGATCAAATCGATGTCCGTCGCGGCAACACCGGCGTCGGCGAGAGCCTGCTCTGCAGCGGCGGCCGCGAGGTCCGCGGCGCTCTCGTCATCGGCAGCGATGTGACGCTCTTTGATTCCGACGACGGTCGAAACAAACTCGTCGATATCTTCGCCGAGGTTCCGGCTCAGCTCGGCGTTCGTGACAATTCTCTCGGGCACGTAGATTCCGGTGCCGATAATTTTAGCATCTGGCATTATCTAAACCTTGCTTCCCAAAAAATGGATGACGGAGCGATTGAACTCGGATGACCGTTCGACAAACGCCATGTGCCCGGAGCTGCTTATGATCTCGAGCTTCGCGTGTGGAATCGCCGCCGCCAAATTTTTCGAATTCTGCGTCGGCACAACCACATCGTTGTCGCCCGTGATGACCAGCGTCTCGGCACCGATATGTGAAAGCTGGTCCTCGACATTAAAGTTCAAGGCCGCCTGAAGTTGCTGCATATAGATCTCGCGCGGGACGTGGTTCTTCTCACGCAGATCGCAAAACCGATCGACGGCTTCGCCATGCGTCTCAACGAAGTCGGGTGAAAATGCGACCGTCAGGTACTTTCTGATTCGATCCGCCGTATTCAATCCTTCGGTCGACGCGAACGCTGCGAGAACTGGCATCGACGGTGCGACATGATTCGGACCACCGAAGCTTGTCGAGGCGAGGACGAGGCGGTTCACGTGTTCCGGAAAGCGGAGCGCGAGATCCAGTGCGACGAAACCGCCGAACGAGATCCCGAGAATGTGAGCCTTCGCGATCCCGACCTTCTCAAGCAGCGTGACGATATCATCGGCGATTGAAGAGATCGAGACCGATTTGTCGTCAGTGATCGTCGATCTTGCGATTCCTCTTGGATCGAACGCGATCACCCGAAAAGTTTTGGCGAATTCTTCGATCTGCCAGACCCAACTCCACGCACCCGAGGCAAAGCCGGGTATGAGAACCAACGCCTCTCCAGAGCCGTGAATATCGTAATACATCCTATACGTTTGAACCTTTGCTGCATGAATGATCTCCGCCCTTCCCGCTGCAGGTCGGGGCGGAGATGCATGCCACTTTTGTCGAAGCCTAGAAGTTTAATTTGAAACCGAACTGGATCACCCGCGGTCCCGAACTGACCGAGGTGATCTTGCCAAATGTTGCGGTACCAAGCGCACTGCCGGGATTCGCATAATTGACCCAGTTGAAAATATTAAAGAACTCGGCCCTGAACTCACCCCTGAATCTTTCGCTAAACGGAAGCAGCTTTATGAACGACAGATCGATATTCTTCTGTCCGGGACCGAAGAGAAAGTTCCGCGGCGTGTTGCCGAAAGGCGAGGTCGGATCGAAGGCCGGATTTGCAACCGCGCCAGCGCAGATCTGACCTGCGCCTAATTGGCATGACGTGACAAAACCCGACGTGGTGAAGTATTGGTTCAGTCGCGATGCGACGGAACCCGACGTATAAAAGTCACTGTTCGTGAGAGCCGGATTGAAATTACCACGCTGAATTCGCGACGTGCCGTTCGAGTCGAGGATCGAGAATGGTAAGCCCGACTGCCAGACACCGATTCCCGCGATCTGCCAGTTATTCAACAGCCACTTCGCGGCATTGTCCTCACCGACGGCTCGCGGAAGATCGTAGACTCCGCTGACGACAAACCTGTGCTTGCGATTGAAGTCCGATGGACCTCGGTTCAGCCACCACTGCACCTGATCACCGGGTGTGTTCGCGAGCTCATTTATTGTCCCGCCGGAATAATAATCGTAGGACCGGCCGACGGTGTAAGCTGCGAGAAACTGTAGGCCGTCGCTAAAGCGTTTCGTCAGCG
>JBDTSA010000200.1:0-4993 GCA_039931335.1 Acidobacteriota bacterium | reverse complement strand
CTGCTGTTATTGCCGCAAAAATAAAGCTCGCGGCAATGAAACTAAATCTTTTCATCTTATGTAATGCTCCTTAAAACTTTGTGAACCTGTAGGATTCGTCTCTGACTATCTCTTTGAAACTATTTTTTCTTAAACTGTTGCCTGCGACCCGCAGTTTCCCAAAAGAAAACAATAGTAAGTTAATCGTCCGTTTGATGTCAATTTCGTCCGATGGCCCGTTTAGAAGGTCCGACCCACGGTAAATCGCAGCCCATTCCGCTTGCCAGGAAGGAATATTCCCGGGATGTCTTCCGTGAAACCGAGCTTTGCGTTCGGATTGTAATAATAAATAAGGCGGAACGGAACGTTCACGACCGGCACCTGGACCCGCAATTCGAGACCGACGCTCGACTTGAAATCTCCGATCTTGCTGAATGCAGCGTCACTGACTCGCAAGAGCGAGTTCTGCTGAACCTCGCCGCGGATATAGACCGGCTGCACACCGTCGGGAAGTCTGAAGAACGGACATTGGCCCCCGAGAATACTGCAAAGAGTGCGAAAATCCCCAGCGCTCAGAACTCGATCGCCAGGGGCGTAGTAAATCAGGCCCGGAATGAACGAGCTCAAGCGAGTGTCGATATTCGGATTGTTCGTCAATACAAGCTGCGACAATCGGCCTGCCCCGATAAACGTGTCGTCCGGCAAAAACTCGCTGTTGATCCGCTGTGTACCGGTCGAATGGACATTGAACACGCTTCCGACATCGGCGAAAACCGCCAGCGTCGCCGGGCCGAAGAGTGGAATACGATACTCAAAATTTCCGAGCAACTGCGTATCGCCGCCGATAAATCGGTAATTTCGGCTCAGCAATGCCGCGTTCGGACCATCGGGGCCGGTCAACAGGCCGAGCGAGGCGATCTCATCACGCGTTCGCTGCGTCATGAACGGAACAGGAACGGCGGTCCCGGATATCGTCGATGAAACAGATACGTTTCTCGCCGTTATGTAGGTGTCAAATGGTGCGATCGGCCCGATCGAACGTGAATTGTACCCGCGGATATCGTTTTCGCTGCCGAGGTAATATCGCTCGTAGACCGGGACACCGCTGACGAAAGCGATCGAATTCGCGTTCCGGATCGTGTCCGTCGTTGCGAACGCACCGATAGTTCCCGCCTGGATGCGAAATGCGAAAACCTCAGGAGTTTTCGATTTCTTGTGCCTGATCGGCACGAAGCGCGAATAGGTCAGGTTCGGCTGATAAGTTCGCACATCGCCGCCAAGACCGGCGAACGCAAACGAGAGCGCAAGTTGCGACCCGCTAGCGGTGTCAATTCCATTCGCCGCCGGCTGTCGTGTGTCATAGACGAACGAAGCGGTAACGCGGCTCGTGAGAATATTCGGCTGCGCGTAAATAACGGGAATGCGCTGGGTCGGATCGGCCGACTGGTTGATCGCCGGGTCGGCGATCGAGGTCGCAGACAGTTGATACGTCAGGCCAACTCGCGAAAACTGCGTGAATCTGCGCTTCTTGAAAAACAGCTCAGACAGCGGCGCGGTCGCGAAAATATTTCCGCCGAGTGTCGTCTGCGTGAAAAGATTTGCGTCGTTTGTAGTAACCTGACCGAGCGGATTGAATAGATCCGTAAGTACATCTGTGTTCTGTGTGAGGAACGTGCCTTCTCCAAAGAACTTGTATCGCGACGCAAAGAGCGAAACACCCACGGCGATCGGCCGGTTGCGGAAGTAAGGTTCCTGATACGTGAATTGCAGACTCTGCTGGCGATTTCCTGCGCCGAGCGAGAATGACAACACTTCGCCACGGCCGGCAAGGTTGTTGGTCGAATATTCAAGACCGAAGAACGAGCCGCCGATCCCCGAAACTCCGCCGTTGAAAGAGATCTGCTGACGACCTTTTTCTTTGATCTTCACGATCAGATCGACGTCACCCTGCTCTTCATCCGTTCTGATCTCGACGTCCTGGTCCTTGTCGATCGGGTCAAAATACTGCGTCTGATTAAGACGAGCGACGGAGATCTCGAGATATCGCGAATTGTAGATGTCGCCTTCATTGATAAGGAACTCACGACGCATCACGCGGTCGCGCGTGAACGTGTTACCGGTAAACTCAAGACGGCGGAGCGTAAACTGCTTTCCTTCGTCGATGCTTATTTTGATATCGACGATTCCTTCGCCCGGATTCGTCGCGCTGTCTTTGAACTCGGGTTCGAACTCGGCGGTGTATTGAACAAATCCCTGCTGTCCGTACACGTTTTTCAGATCTTCATAGACCGCGTCCTGGAGTCGTTTTCCGTCCGCGATCTCGCCGGTTTTGAGGCCGACGTACGCGAGGATCTGCTGTTCGGAGAAGATCGAGTTACCCTCGACCTTGAGATCTCCGACGCGGAAGATCTTTCCTTCGGTAACAGGTATCGTGATCCGCAGCGTATCGTCTTTAGATGAAATGAAGGGAATCGGGAGCGTGATCAGGGGGATGAAATCGGTTCGCTTCAATCCCAAACCTTCCACTACCGGGTCGCCGATACGGGCTTGGAAATAACCTTTCGAGAACATGTAAGAGCGAACATTCTTTTGCAGATCGTATTGCAGCTTTTGAAGATCGAGAATATCGAGTCCTTTGAATCTCGAGATCAATCCAGTTTCTTTTACAAGCTGCAACGCCCCGCGAAGGTCACCGTCGCTAAAATGTTCGTTACCCTCGAATTGAATATCGATGATGCGCGAACGGTTCCCCTGATCGATTTCGAAGGTCAGTGCAATGGACGTCGCTGAAACTTCTTCTTCCTTGATCTCGACGGTGGCATTCGGAAAACCCTTAGAAGCGAGAAGCTCGCGTAGGATACGCGTCGCATTGCGGGCTTTCACCGGATCGTAAACCGCTTCTTTAGAAATACCGACGCGCTTTTCGCGAAACGCCTTGAGAACATCGGATTCCTGCACGGCCTTTAATCCAGTGAACTGCAAGTCGCGGACGATGGGAAGCTCCTTTACTTCAAAAATAACGTTGACGCCGCCGCGAGCACCGTCGGTTGTCAGAACGCGGGTGAAAACCTTGTCGAAAAAGTTCAAAGAGAGGAGCTCTTTCAGGTCGCGTTCCAGTGCAGCCGGATCGTAAACGTCGCCGGGCCGTGTTTTGATGTAGTAAAGAAGGTCCTCATCACGAAGGCGGCGATTACCTGAAATATCTACGGATTCGACAATCTGCTGTTTGGCTGCGGCGGTTGAGGTTGTATTCGCATTACTGTCCGTTCTGGCAAGCACGCTGCCGGCGAAAACGGCGAAACTAAAAAAAACAAGTCCGAATGCGGTGATTCTCTGCATAAAAAAACAATTGTCCCAGACTAAAGCGATTTGTGAAGCTTCGGGGAAAGCCACGGCAGCCGCCTTGTCGTGAAAATCGAAAACGATAGAATAAACAAATATTTGCGGCTTTTCAATGTCGGAATTTTTACTGTGGCTATGATTCGATGAATTAAAAACGGGTTGCCTTTTTGGGTCTCCGACAAACGTCCGGATTAAATAAGGAAGGTGTCAACCGAAAATAGCCAAGATCGGGCGTTAGAAGGTCAACCCGATTGAACAAAGAATGTCTTTTGATTGAGAATTGACTGAGGCCTCTGTAGCCAAAGGCGACAAACATTAAAGCCTGGGGTGAAATGGGTGAAGCGAATGAAACCCTAGGTTTAGGGCCCAAATCCTTCCGACGCTGAAGGCATCGAATACGATCGTGATTGTTCGTCCCCTTCAGGGACGCATTTGTCTCGGCACAGTTCCTAGGGTTCCGCTCCGCTTCCCCATAGGCTTTAATGTCCGTCGCCGTTGGCGACAAGACTATCGACGTTTCTAAGCCTGCTGGAAAAACTCTTTCTCCAACTGCTCTGCGGCGACCGGCCGAAACGAGAGCTTGTCGTTACTGCAAATGATCTCAATTTCGCTTTCTTCAGAGACTTCACCCTGGATCAGGGCTTCGGAGAGCTCGTCCTCGACGTATTTTTGCAAAGCTCGCTTCAGCGGCCTCGCTCCGTAACTGCGGTCTGAACAGGTCTTCTCGATCAGCCAGGCACGGGCTTCGTCGGACATTCGCACCTTGAGCGATTTGTTTTCGAGGATGCGATTCAGGTTATTGACCTGCAGATCGATTATCTGCGTCAGGTCGGCGTCCGTCAGCTCATCGAAGATAATTATCTCGTCTAGGCGGTTGATGAACTCAGGTGCAAATGTCTGGCGAACCTGCGACATGACCTGATCTTCCATCTTCTCCCGCGACACGTCACCGGCGCCTTGAAAACCGACATTGCCGCGTTTCTGGATGAGCCGCGCCCCGATATTGGACGTCATGATAAAGATCGCGTGCTTGCAATCGACCGTGTTGCCCTGTGCGTCGGTCAGGATCCCGTCTTCGAAAACCTGAAGCAGGATATTGAAAAGATCGGGATGTGCTTTTTCGACTTCATCGAACAGCACAACCGAGTACGGCGACCGCCGAAGCTTCTCGGTTAGCTGGCCGCCTTCGTCATGTCCGACGTATCCCGGAGGCGAGCCGATGAATTTGGCGACGGCATGTTTTTCCATGAACTCGCTCATGTCGAAACGGATCAAAACGCGTTCGGACGCGAATAGATATTCGGCGAGTGTTCGAGCAACCTCAGTCTTACCGACACCCGTCGGCCCGAGGAAAAGAAAAGATCCGACCGGTTTGTTTGGATTCTTCAACCCGGCACGCGATCGGCGAATTGCTCGAGCCAGTGCGGAGATCGCCGGACGCTGCGACACGATCCGTTCGTGCAGCTTGTTCTCGATATTGAGGAGCTTTTGAGCTTCTTCAAGCTTGATCGACGAAACCGGAACGCCCGTCCAACGTGCGATCACTTCGTCAACATCATCCTTCGTGACCTCGACAGAGAAGAATGAATCTTCGATGGTCTGCAGCTCGTACGAGATCAGCTGATCTTCGTTCGCCGCCGCACGCTTCCAGTTATCGACCGTCTCTTTCCAC
>JBDTSA010000199.1:0-5017 GCA_039931335.1 Acidobacteriota bacterium | reverse complement strand
GTACGGACATGGAGATGGTCAGCCGTTTCTATAACCAGCACGGTGCCGAGCTTATAAAAGATCGCAAGGTCTCGATGGCAACGATCGACGAGGCGGTGCGTCGAGTTCTGCGTGTGAAGTTCCGACTCGGCCTTTTTGAGAAGCCGTACGCCGACGAAGCTCTCGAACAGCGTGAGGTTTTCAAACAGACGAATCGAGACGCGGCCAAGATCGCCGCTGAGAAGTCGTTCGTACTTCTTAAGAACGACAACGAGACGCTTCCGATCAATAAGTCGCTTGACGAGATCGCAGTGGTCGGAGCGCTCGCCGATAACAAGGCCGAGATGAACAGTAATTGGAACGGTGACTCAAAGCCGGAAGATCCGATCACAGTCGTCGAAGCGCTCAAGCAAAAATTCCCGCGGAAGAAGATCCGTTTCGAAATGGGATGTGCCGATTCCAAGTGTGAATCGGACGCCGGATTTGCAAAAGCTGTCGATGCAGCAAAAGAATCGGACTTAACGATTCTGGTAGTCGGCGAATCATCGGACATGAGCGGCGAAGCGTCTTCGCGAAGCAACATCGATCTTCCGGGCCGGCAACTCGATCTCGTTAAGGCTATCCACGCCACCGGTAAACCGTACGCTGTCGTTCTTATCAACGGGCGGCCGTTGACTATAACCTGGCTCGCTGAAAATTCGCCGGCGATTATCGAAGCATGGTTCCCCGGAACCATGGCGGGTCCGGCGATCGTCGATACGCTTTTCGGCGATGCTAATCCGGGCGGCAAACTCCCGATCACGTTCCCGCGATCGGTCGGCCAGATTCCGCTGTACTACAATCAAAAAAATACCGGCCGGCCCTTTAAGGCGACCGAAAAGTACACGTCGAAATATCTTGACATCCCGAACACACCGCTCTATCCGTTTGGCCACGGCTTGAGCTACACGAAGTTTCGGTTAAGCGATCTGCAGCTCGACAAAGATCAGATCCTTCGGACGGGAAACTTAAAAGCGTCGGTTGAGATCGAGAACGTCGGAAAGCGATCCGGCGATGAAGTCGTTCAGCTTTATATCCATGACGTCGCCGCGACAGTGACGCGGCCCGTCAAAGAACTTCGCGGATTCAAGCGAGTTACTCTGCAGCCCGGCCAAAAGCAGAAAGTCGAGTTTACGCTCGGGCCGAAAGAACTCGCTTTTCTCGATCGCGATCTAAAGCCGGTTGTCGAGCCCGGCTCGTTCATCGTCTATGTCGGGACGAGTAGTGAGGGTGGTTTGCAATCGACGTTCGATGTCGTCACTTCACTCACAACGGGTCAAGCTACGCTACTGCCTATCCAGAACGAGCCCGTCGATCCACCACCTGCCGTTCCGGTGCCGACGGCAGCGATCAGTCCGGCCGACGATTCTTTTCTCGACGATCTCCAAAAGAGAGAGTTTCAGTACTTCTGGAACCATTCAGATCCGAAGACCGGATTGACTCTGGACCGCACGCGGACAGACGGAACTCCGCCTTCTCCTGGTGAGAGTCATCATAAAGTCGCGAGCATCGCATCGACTGGTTTTGCATTGAGCGGTTATTGCATCGCCGCCGATCGCGGGTGGGTCACCACCGCCCAGGCCAAAGAGCGAACGCGTAACACGCTCGATTTTTTCGCGAACCGCCAGGAACAAAAGAACGGATGGTTCTATCACTTCGTCGATCAGGAATCGGGCGAGCGGCGATGGCGGAGCGAGCTGTCCTCCGTCGACACCGCACTCCTGCTCGGCGGCGTACTCACCGTCAAACATTGCTTCAAGGACGATAGGGACATTGTCGCCCTCGCCGATAAGATTTACCGGCGCGTCGATTTCAAATGGATGCTCAACGGCAATCCCTATCTGCTCTCACACGGCTGGCGCCCGGAGAGCGGTTTCATATCGAACCGCTGGCACGATTACAGTGAGCAGATGATCTTGTATCTTCTTGCGATCGGCTCTCCGACGTACCCGATCCCGGCGCGCTCGTGGTACGCGTGGGAGCGCACCTGGCAGGAATACGGGCAGTACAAATATCTTGCCGCCGTCTCTCCACTTTTCATACATCAGTTTTCACACGCCTGGGTCGATTTTCGAAACCGGCGCGAGAGGCTTCCGCCGAATGTCGATTACTTTGAAAATTCGGTAAAGGCGACAATGGCGCAGCGACAATTCTTCATCGACGTCCTGAGTAAGGAATTTCCAAAGTACTCTGCGAACGTGTGGGGGCTAACCGCTTCCGACAGCGCGAAAGGCTACGTTGCGTGGGGCGCTCCGCCGCGACATCCGGACACGGATGGATCCGTTGTGCCGTATGCGCCGGCGGGCTCGTTGATGTTCACACCGGATATCGCACTCGCAGCTCTAAGGGAAATGAAGCGTGTCTACGGCGAAAAGATATACGGCCGATACGGATTCGCGGACGCCTTCAATCCACATACGGGTTGGGTGAATCCCGACGTCATTGGCATCGATCTCGGAATCGCGCTGTTGAGCGTCGAGAATCTAAGAAGTGGAAAGATCTGGTACTGGTTCATGCAGAATGATGAAATTCGGCGTGCAATGCGACGAGTTTCGCTATACTAATCGCCGATAGGATTTTCCAAAGCGTTGATAAGATCTGCGTTGTTTCGGATTCGTCCTGTCCTTTCGTGTGCTTTGTGTGCTTCGTGTGCTTCGTGTGTTTCGTGGTTTGGCTTCCGTTAACTGATAGATGATTGGTCTAGCGCAACGAAAGCGGAACCACGAAGCACACGAAGCACACGAAGCACACGAAAGGACACGAACAGGAGACTCCGTTTACCAAGGCGAAGTAGGGTTATCTCCTAGAGTTTACTTTTAAATAGAGATGTCACTGCTCGAAATGAAGAACATCGTCAAGGAGTTTCCCGGCGTCCGGGCGCTTGACGGTGTCAGCTTTACGCTTGAGGAAGGTGAGTTTCACGCGCTTGTCGGTGAGAATGGCGCCGGAAAATCGACGTTGATGAAAGTGCTGTCAGGCGTCTATCCGCACGGCACATACGAGGGCGAGATCCTCGTCAACGGTGACACTCGATCATTCGCCGGCGTGCGCGATTCGGAACACGCCGGGATCGCGATCGTCTTCCAGGAGCTCTCGCTCGTCAAAGAACTAACGGTCGGCGAGAACATCTTCCTCGGACGCGAGCCCGCCCGACTTGGCATTATAAATTGGTCCGAACTTTATCATCGCGCATCGAAACTTTTAACCGATCTTAATCTGCCGATCGACCCGAGCATTGAGGTAGGCAGCCTCGGTATCGGCCAGCAGCAACTCGTGGAAATTGCGAAGGCTCTCTCGCAAAACGCGCGCATCCTCGTGCTGGATGAACCGACGGCGGCGCTCACGGAGTCGGAAGTCGAGACCCTTTTCGGGATACTGCGAAAGTTGACCGCACGCGGCGTGGGAATCATTTACATTTCGCACAAGCTCGATGAAGTTTTCGCGATGGCGGACCGGATCACCGTCCTTCGCGACGGCAGGACCGTTGGCACGCACGCGGCCGTCGAACTTACAAAAGATAAAGTCATATCCGCGATGGTCGGCCGGGATGTCGGTGACATCTTCCCGAAAACCGATCACGAGCTTGGCGAGACTGCGCTCGAGGTGAAAGGATTGACCGTTTTCTCGACCGATGAGAGCCGCAGGAAACTAGTTGACGATCTTTCGTTCAGTGTCCGGAAGGGTGAGGTGCTTGGAATCGCGGGATTGATGGGCTCGGGACGAACCGAAACGCTGATGGCGATATTTGGCGCCGCACCGAACGAATGCAAGTGCGACGTATACGTCGGAGGCAAACGGGTCAGTATCAACTCACCGTCAGACGCGATAGAACAGGGTATCGGATTCGTTACCGAGGACCGCAAACGCTATGGCCTGATCCTCGAACAAACGATCCTCGATAACGTCACTCTCGCCGGATTAAAAAAGATCTCAGGCGCATTTCTGACGCACCGCACGCGGGAAACCATGGCCGCCAACGGGCCGATGCGCTCACTTCGTATAAAGGCGAATTCCCCGCTCACGATCACCGGCACGTTGTCGGGCGGAAATCAGCAGAAGGTCGTTCTCGGCAAATGGCTCCTGACACACCCGAAGGTGCTCTTTCTGGACGAACCGACTCGCGGGATAGATGTCGGTGCAAAGCAGGAGATCTATGCCGAGATCAACAAGCTTGCGAAAGAAGGGCTCGCGATCGTGCTGGTCTCATCGGAGCTACCGGAAGTTCTCGGCCTTTCCGATCGCGTGATCGTTCTCCGGGACGGAAAAGTTGCAGGTGAATTTACCCGCACCGAAGCGTCACCCGAACGCGTAATGGCGGCGGCGACCGGAACCGTCGAAAGTGCGGTAATGGTTTGATCTGATGGCAACATTGGCACTAACAAAAGTTTTGTCGCCAATGGCGACGAACATTAAAGCCTGGGGTGTTGCCGAAGGCGGAACCCTAGGGACGAGACAATAGTTGGTTCCCTCGCTGAAGGCGAGGAACACTACCGTATGTTGTTTGTCGCCTTCAGCGACAAATGCTTTTTGCAACTGGTTCCTAGGGTTTCGTTCGCTCCGCTCACTCCACCCTAGGCTTTATTGTTTGTCGCCGTTGGCGACTAAAGAAACCGGCTGAACCAAATCCATGAGGCCTCTTTGAAGCGGGTTCTAAAAAGACGAAAATCGAATGGTCGAAGAAACAAAAACAAAACTCACCGGATCGTCCTTGCGGGCTTACGTCATGATTGCCGTGCTCGGTCTGATCTGGGTCTATTTTCACTGGGCGACAAATTACGTTTTTCTGACGTCGCGAAATCTGTCGAACCTCATGACGCAGATGTCGGTGACCGGAATTCTTGCCGTCGGTATGCTGATGGTGATCGTCTCGGGCAACATCGATCTGTCGGTCGGTTCGGTCTTAGGTTTTGCCGGCGGCATCGCTGCGTTCAGCCTGGCAACTCTCGGATATGGAATCCCGGTTTCGATCGCATTCGCGATCGTCGTAGGTATGGTCATC
>JBDTSA010000198.1:0-5018 GCA_039931335.1 Acidobacteriota bacterium | reverse complement strand
TCGAGCCGAGTTGATCAAGGCCCAGGAGAACTCAAAAAAGGCCGACCCGCCGAAGGATCTCAAGTCAGAGATAATGCTCCGTATCATCAAGCGCGAGATCCCACTACTCGTCACCGCTAATCGCGCGCAGGATATTTTGACGGCGCTGCGAATTGCCAAAGAATTCAATCTCCGCATCGTGCTCGACGGCGTTGCAGATGCACACATGGTGCTTGATGACATCAAGGCATCGGGATTCCCCGTGATCGTCCATCCGACGATGGCGCGAGCCGGCGGTGAGACCGAGAATCTGTCGATGGAGAACGCGGCACGAATTCGCGCAGCCGGGATCCGCGTCGCGCTCCAGAGCGGTTACGAGGGTTATGTTCCGAAGACTCGCGTTGTGCTATTCGAAGCAGCGATGGCAGCGGCAAACCGCCTGCTTCCCCGTGAAGCGATGGCGATGGTGACGATCGACGCTGCACGCGTTCTCGGAATCGACAATCGAGTCGGTTCACTAGAAAAAGGAAAGGACGCCGACATCGCGATGTACGACGGCGATCCCTTCGAGTTCACGACGCATTGCACAGGAACCATCATCAACGGGCAGGTTGTCAGTGAGGTCGTAAGGTAACGCTTATATCTCCGCTCTTTGTTTTGTTTACCAACCCGCCGGAGAAGGCGCCGGCAGCCATCATAAGCAAGGAAAGAACTCTTCGAACATTATGCTCGCAACAATATTTTTGCCATTGCTTCTTTTGTTCCAGGCGCCCGTTGTGACTCCTAAACCGACTGAGACGCCCAAGCCTGTTGAGGCCGCCGCTCAAAAAGATGAGCCGCCCGTCGTGACGAAGCACACTGCCCGAGTCGGCGGTCGAACACTTAACTACACCGTCACAACCGGTTTCATGCCTATTAAGAATGCCGCGTCCGGTGATACCGAAGCTCGGATATTCTACATGGCGTATACGCTCGACGGCGTTAGCGATCCGAAGACACGTCCGTTGATGTTCTCTTTTAACGGCGGGCCGGGTTCGGCGAGCGTATGGCTTCATCTTGGAGCACTCGGACCACGGCGCGTAAAGATGCTGGACGACGGAATGATGCCGCCGCCGCCGTACGAGATGGTTGACAATGACCAGACGTGGATCGATCAGACCGATATGGTCTTCATCGATCCCGTTGGGACCGGATATTCGCGAGCGACGAAGCCTGACCTTGCCACCAAGTTCTTTGGCGTCAATGGAGATATCGAATCGGTTGGAGAATTCATCAGGCTCTATCTCGGGCGAAGCGAACGGTGGGCGTCACCGTTATTCCTCGTTGGCGAAAGCTACGGTACGACTCGAGCCGCGGGGCTATCGAACCATCTCTTCGAACGCGGGATCGGGCTGAACGGGATCATTCTGATTTCAACGGTCATGAACTTTCAGTCGATCCGGTTCGCCGAGAACAACGACCTTCCACTCGTTCTGATCTTCCCGTCTTATACGGCGACAGCGTGGTATCACAAACGGCTTCCGGCCGAGATGCAGCGGAAACCTTTGCGCGAGGTTCTCAACGAATCCGAAGAATTCGCGGCAAATGTTTACGGCCCGTCGCTTATGCGAATCGACCGTCTCTCAGCTGCGGAGAAGCAGTCGCTGCTCGAAAGGTTCTCTTCGCTGACCGGCCTCAACCGAACGTACGTGGAACAAAATAATTTCCGTGTCGATCTTGGCGAATTCAACAAAGAGCTTTTACGGGATCAGCGACGTACGACCGGCCGGCTCGACAGTCGATTCATCGGATTTGATAAAGACTCTGCCGGGGACAACGTAGAGTTTGACCCGAGCATGTCGGCGATCCGCACGCCTTACACTGCGGCTTTTAATGACTATGTTCGCCGCGAGCTGAATTACAAATCGGACGTCGAATACTACATTCTTGGCGGCGGCATCACGAGCCCATGGAATTGGAACACAAGCAATGGCTATGCGGATACGTCGCAGGCTCTGTCATCCGCGATGCGAAAGAACCCGTACATGAAGGTGTTCGTCGCGTGTGGCTATTACGATATGGCGACGCCATACTTTGCGGCGGAATACAGTGTCTCGGCGATGAATCTAGATCCGCAGATCCGCCGGAATTTTTCATTCGAATATTACGAAGCCGGCCACATGATGTATATCGAAAAGAATTCGTTGAAGAAGTTGAAAGACGATGTAAGCGGATTTATGCAGACCGCGCTTCGACGGTAATTCGGTGATCGGTGATCGGTGATCGGCAGGTAATTCTCGGCTCTGGGTAGGTCAATCTTAGAAGCTGACGGCGACGGCCTTTGTCACATCTACCCGCAGAACCGACTCCTGTGAGAAACGCTTCTTATATTCCGTACGGATTTTCTCGATGCTTGAACCAGCAGTTCTAACTTCATGCCTTCGATAAAGAAAAACCAGCACGTGGCTCGGCTCTTTTGCGATCGTCCCGGAGGCTTCGCGATATTGCCCGCGCCCGCTTAGAACCGTGAAGCCGTCGGGAAAGAGCGGCGTCACAACATCGTTCAGAAACGTCTCCCAACTCTCATCACTCACCGTCGTCCCGCCGGGTATCGACATCCCCATATACAATTCGGTTCGGTAATACTTCTCTGAACGTATGGCCGCAGCGGGTGTCCGTTCCGGAGCGGGTTGCTGGGCGGAAGCGTTTGAATACCACACCAGAGTCAGCAATACCCATATTACGAACGTTCTCATATCAATGGGTCGTATGTCCGCCCATCAGGTTGACGGCGTGGGCGAGGACGGGCCGAATGATCTCGAAACACTCCGTCACGCCTTTTGGCGAACCCGGAAAATTTATGATCAACGTTCCTTTTCTCGTTCCGACTATGCCGCGCGAAAGCATTGCCATTGGTGTAGTAACGGAAGTTTCGCGGCGCATTGCCTCGGCGATGCCCGGGGCTTCCCGATCTATCACTGACCGCGTCGCCTCGGGTGTGTTATCGCGTGGCGCAAATCCGGTTCCGCCGGTAGTAACGATCAAATTGATGTCTTCACGCTCGGTCAGAACGTAAAGAGTATTCCGAATATCGTCGAGGTCATCGGAGACGATCTGTTTTCCGGCCACGCCGGCATCAATTGAGAGCAGCAGCTCGGCAAGCGTGTCACCGGACGCGTCATTCTCGAGCGTCCTCGTGTCGCTGATCGTAAGAACAAAGGCGTTGATTTTCTTGCTCATGCGGCGGTCGATTCTATTGCTTCTAAATCCTGCTTGCGGTTACTATAAACCACACTCAGCAATACGCCGAAGACTACGAGAAGCATTCCGGCAAGTGACTCTGCGGTCTGTGTCTCACCGAACACGAACGAACCGATCAGCAACGCATAGATCAAACCGCTGTAGTTTATGATCGCGACACCCGCGACGCGTTCCTTTTGCAATGCGTTTGTCAGAAAGATCTGGCCGACCTGCGAGAAGGCACCGATGAGAAAGAGATAAAACCACTCCCAGCCGACGGGTGTTTTCCACTGGAAAAACAGGCTAAGAGCCCCGACGACGACGCCCACCAACTGAAAGTGCAACACAACCGTCAAAGGATGTTCTCGACCGCGAAGGCTGCGAACGAGATTGTACGCAACGCCTGAGCAAATCGCCGAGACGATACCGATCACGAGAAAAAATATCGAAACCCGTGTATCGATCTGTTCGATCAGCAGCACGCCGGAAAATGCGATCGCGTAGAAGATCCATTGCATCGATCGAACCTTCTCGCTAAGTACAAAGATGGCGATGATGCTTGTGAATATCGGTGAGAGATATTGGATGGTCATCGCCGACGCAAGCGGGATGTTTTGCAGCGTGATGAAGAAGAGAAAGAGCGCTATCGTTCCGAAGACTCCTCGAAGCAAAAGTAGTGCGCGATTTGATCCGCGCCAGTCGGCCTTCGCCCGATACAATCCGACGATGCAGAAAGTACTCGCGATCGTCGTGCGAAAAAAGACGACCTCCATCGCCGGAATGTGTGATAGCTGCTTTACGAAAACATTGGCCAGCGAAAAGGCGAGCGTCGATATGAACATCGCACGCACGCCTTCGGTCAAGAATCGATTTTCGTTGCTCAATGGACAATCTTAGGAGTCTTGGATTTTGACGAGCAGCCGCAGTCGTCGGCACATCCGGCCTTTCCGGAAAACGCGCGAGTCTTCTTCCACAACATCGTCCCGGCATAAGCCAAGGCTGCGACGAGAATTAGCATCGCGATAATATTTTGAAACTCAAACATGCTGTTCCGTCTTTTCCGCCTTCCGCCTTCTCCTTCCGCCTTTTCCCTACTCGAAGCCCAGCATCTTCCCGCCCTGGTAAGTAATAAACGATGCGAAGTAGGCGAGCGCCGTCATGTAACTAACCATGAACATTGTCCACGACCATGAGTTCGTCTCGCGCCGCACTATTGCGACTGTCGACATGCACTGCATCGCCAACACGAAAAATACCATCAGCGTCAGCGCGGTCAGCGGCGTCCATACGATCTGCCCGTTGTCGTCCTTTGCGTTTCGGATAGCGGATATCAAAGTCTCAGACTGTTCGTTCTGGTCCTTGCCGACATTATAAATGATGCTCAGAGTCGAAACCAGAACTTCGCGTGCGGCGAAACTCGCGATCAGCGCGACGCCGATCTTCCAATCGAACCCGAGCGGCCGGATGACGGGTTCGATCGTGTGTCCGAGCCGTCCCGCGAAACTATTGCGGAGTTGCTCGCTCGCGGCGGCCGTGTCAGAACCGCTGGCAGTAGAAGGCTTTCGAATTTGATCTGTCGGGCTCCCGTTGCTCGAGCTTGAACCGCCCGCCGCCGCAGTAGGTTCCGACGGGCGGGGAAAATACATCAATGCCCAGAGGATTATCGAGATCGCGAGTATCACCGTTCCGGCTCGTTTCACGAACAGCCACGCTCGCGTAAGCATGTTCTGAAACACAGTACGGATACTCGGCATTCGGTACGGCGGCAGTTCCATGATGAATGGCGGTGGCGGAGCCTTGAGCAGCGTCCGTTTCAGAAT
>JBDTSA010000197.1:0-5027 GCA_039931335.1 Acidobacteriota bacterium | reverse complement strand
AAAACCCGTCCATAGATACCCCGTCGCCTGAACTTAGATGACAATTGTTCCAAAAAGTTCCTATAGGTTATCATTCGGTAACCGTTCGTAGAAATGCCTCAATCCAGCGACAATACACCCACGCACCAAGGTTTTGTCGAAGTCGCGCTCCCGCTTCCGCCGCGACGCACTTTCACATATAGGCTCTCCACCGAACACTTTGAACGTGTCAATCTTGGCTCGCGCGTCATGGTGCCGTTCGGAAATCGTCTCCTCACTGGCTACGCAGTTGCTCTACACACGACCCTTGATCCCGAACTTGGAATCGACGAAACGTCTGTCAAAAATGTCACCGAGGTGCTCGATGAGATTCCGCTGGTTAATGACGAGATCCTGACGCTCACCAAATGGACCGCAGATTATTACGCGGCTTCATGGGGCGAGATGTTGAAAGCGTCGCTCCCCGCGGGCGTCAACGCTACGGTCGTACAGTTCGTCCGAATAAGCGAGTCGGGCCGGCAGCATCTTCTGCGAGGCCGCAGCTTGAGGTCGGTCCGCAGTCAGATCCTCAAGCGGCTCGCCGTGTCGGATGAGATCGCAAGCAGCGATCTCGAAAAGGAGTTCGGTAAGACAGGTGCAAGACGGGCGATCCGCGAACTTGCCCGGGCCGGTGAGATAATCCTGCGCGATCACGCGCTCGCAGAAAAGGTAAAGCCAAAACTGCGAAAGGCCGTACGGCTCATAGACAGAGCGGAAGCTGCGGACCCGCAAAAGCCACTGACCGAAGCGCAGCAGCGGGTACTGGATCAGTTACACCTGAGCGGCGGCGAGATGATCTTTACGGATCTGCTCCAGCGAGCTGACGTCGGAGCGTCATCCATCACCACGCTCGCCAAGCGTGGAGAGCTCGAAGTATTCACTGCCGAAGTCAGGCGCGATCCCCTGGCCGATGCGCATTCGCCCGATCCGGACGAGATAGTTCTAAATACTGAGCAGTCCGGCGTTCTTACCGAGATCGAGACAGGTCTTTCGACGGAGGAATACAGAGCGTTCCTTCTGCACGGGGTGACCGGAAGCGGCAAGACGGAAGTTTATATCCGTGCGATGCGAAAGGCGCTCGACGCGGACCGATCGTCGTTGATGCTCGTTCCGGAAATTGCGCTTACACCAGTATTTTCGCGACGCCTTCGTTCGGTCTTCGGCCCCGAAGTCGCGATCCTCCATTCCAACTTGTCGCAGGGCGAAAGATTTGATGAGTGGCGACGGATCCGGCGCGGCGACGCCCGTGTCGTCATCGGAACGCGATCCGCCATCTTCGCACCGCTCGAACGCCTGGGTTTGATCATCGTCGACGAAGAACACGATACATCGTACCGGCAGAACGAATCGCCGTTCTATAACGCTCGCGATGTCGCCGTGATGCGTGCAAGTCTTGTCGGAGCCGTCGTCGTTCTCGGGACCGCGACTCCTTCGCTCGAGTCATATCACAATGCTCGATCCGGAAAGTATCAATACCTAAGGTTGCCGAACCGGATCGGAAATCGTCCGCTCGCGAGGGCTGAGCTGATCGACATGCGCGACGTATTTCGACAAGCCGGAAAGGATGTCGTGCTCTCGCCGCAGCTCATCACCGCGATCGAGGAAACTCACGCGAAGGGCGAGCAGTCGATAATTCTGCTGAATCGGCGCGGCTTTTCACAGTTCGTTCTCTGTCGCTCGTGCGGCGAACGCCTGCGCTGCAAAAATTGCGACATCACACTCACATATCACCGAAAGGATGGGAAACTCATCTGCCACTACTGCGGATTTACCGCGAACACGCCTAGGCAATGTCCGTTCTGCGAAAGTGAATTTTTGTATTTTGTCGGTCAGGGCACCGAGCAGATCGAAGACATTTTACTCAAGCGATTTCCAAACCTGAGCATCGCTCGCATCGATCGCGACACAATGGCGAAACGTGGTCAGATGACCAAGACGTTACTCGCCTTCGACGCAGGCGAGATCGACATGCTCGTCGGTACGCAGATGCTTGCGAAGGGACACGACTTTCACAACGTCACTTTGGTTGGCGTGATCTCGGTCGACATCGGTCTCGGGCTGCCGGATTTTCGTTCGGCCGAGAGGACATTTCAAATCCTGACGCAGGTCGCCGGACGAGCCGGACGCGGCGAACTTCCGGGACGCGTTTTGATCCAAACATACTATCCGGAGCATTACGCGCTGAGACACGCGTCCGGTCAGGACTACGAGGGATTCTACGAAGAGGAGATTCGATTTCGATCGCAACTGAGCTATCCGCCGTTCGTCGTTCTCGCTTCGATCCTCATCAAACACACCGATCAGGAAAGCGCGATCAGAAATGCAAGAATCTTGAGAACCGCCCTTGACGCAGCGAACGCGGAAAAAGCATGCCGTATTCTTGGAGCGGCTCCTGCTTCGATCTCGCGGTTGAAGAACGAATACCGAATGCAGATACTCGTAAAATCTTCGGGCCGAAAACAACTGCGCGAGACGTTAGAGATAGGACTGCATCTAGCCGAAGAAAACGGGGTCGAAATGCGGCACATATATACCGAGATCGATCCCGTGAATTTGATGTAGCGGTTGGACTAGTTAATTGCCTTCGACGAAAGCTCAGCCTGCGTTTTGACCTGGGCGTATACCTCGGACACCGAGATCTTGCAGTTGATTGATTCGAGCGAGATCACATCATCGCGTTCGTTGTAGATCCGGTATATCCACTGCTTCGCATTCTGTCTCGCATACTGTTCGACGCGCATCTCTTCTTCTTTGAGAAGTACGAATTCCTTGATGCTGTCCATCGCAAGATAGCTCTCGAGCTTATTCGTTTTGTCCGACGAATTCGTCTGGTTCGAAAAGATCTCGACGATTACAGTTGGGTTCAGCAGCAGATCGAAGTTCTGATCTGCAAATGATGGCTCCCCGTTGACGACGACGATATCCGGATAGCAGACGTAGCTGTTCTTCAGCTTAACCCGCATGTTGGAGATGTAGATCTCGGCCTTGTGTCCATGCATGCGGCTGCCAAATGCGACAACCGTGTTCGAGACTAAAATATTGTGCCAGCGGTTAGAGCCCGATCGCGCAATTACTCTTCCGTCCACAAATTCGTGCCGGACGCCGCCCTGGCGTTCGGTTGTGAGGTAATCGTCCATTGTGGTTTTCTTGGTGGACTGACCAAAGACTTTTTCGTTCATGTGTACTCCTGGGTGTTTTTACTGCGATGAATTCGAGAGAGTGGGCTTTGAACTAGGGCCGGCTAATTCTTGGGTAATTTCGTTGCTGGAAATAGTGTTGCATATCGAGTGATAATATTTCAAGGCAATTAATATGAAACTTACTGAGCTCGCCGAGGCCACTTTTTCAACAATAGAACAAGGTGATGGCGGAACAAATATCGAAGGCGCGGCAGGCCTCGATATCGCCAAGGCCGGTCATATCACGTTTCTTGCGAACCCGAAATATACGCCTCAGGTCCGGCAAACCTTGGCAAGCGCTATATTTCTCAACGAAGGCGTCGACATTGGGCGGACCGATATCGGCGTGCTTCGCTCGAAGGACGCTTACCTCGCCTACACACGCGCTCTGCGATTATTTCATCCGGCGGAGGACGTCGTTGCGTCGGTTCATCCAACTGCGGTTATCGACGCGTCGGCCGCAATATCACCTAACTGCTACATCGGAGCAAATGTTGTTGTCGGAAAAAAATGCCGGATCGCGGATGGCGTTCGGCTGTTTCCGAATGTGACTGTGTATGACGGTACCTCGGTGGGACGCAATTCGACGATACACTCCGGCGTCTCGATCCGCGAGAATTGCGAGATCGGAGAAAACTGTATCGTTCACAATAACTCGACGATCGGCTGCGATGGATTCGGCTATGCGAAAGACGAAGACAAGCGTTGGGTGAAGATCCCACAAGTCGGACGGGTCGTGCTGGAAGACGATGTCGAGATCGGTGCGAACACCGCGATCGATTGTGCGTCGGTCGGCGAAACGCGGATCAAGCGAGGCGCGAAGATCGACAACCTCGTGCAGATCGGTCACTCCTGCACCGTTGACGAAGACGCGTTGATCTGTTCGCAAACCGGATTGGCGGGTAGCTCCGTCATCGGCAAGCGTGTGATCCTTGCGGGGCAAGTCGGGATCGCCGGGCATTTGAAAGTTGGCGACGACGCAGTTCTGACGGCAAAGTCTGCAACGAGTCACGACGTCGCGCCGGGCAAGATCATCTCGGGTGTCCCGGGATTTGATAACAAAGACTGGCTGCGAGCGACGGCGGCGTATCGCAAACTTGGTGAAATGGTTCAGAAGCTTCGCGATCTTAGCTCGCGTGTGTCAAAGCTCGAGGAGAAACAGTGAGCCGCAAAGAAAAGATAATCGTCGTCGTTTGCGCGATTGCAGTACTGCTATCGGGCGTCTTGCATTTTGGCGGAGCCGGATCGGTCATCTCATTCGCGGTATCGGCTGTTGCGCTCGCGCTGCTTGCGATCATAGTCGGCGACGCGACTGAGCAACTGGGCAGCCGGCTGGGCCCCGGCGCGACAGGCGTTTTGCAGTCAGGCCTCGGTAATCTTCCGGAACTATTCATCGCGATTTTCGCCTTGCGTGCGGGACTCGATCATGTCGTGCAGGCCGCACTTGTCGGCTCGATCCTCGGAAATTCGCTTTTGGTTTTCGGTTTTGCATTATTCCTCGGAGGATTAAAAAACGGAACGCAGCGATTCAAAAGCGGCCCGCCGCGGATGATCGCCGTTTTTATGCTGCTTGCGGTGTCGGCGCTTATAATTCCGACATTAACGAAATCCCTTCACACGCCGGGCGAATCTCACATAAACAATCTCGACATTTTTGTGGCGATCATTCTGCTCGTTCTTTTCGCGGCGAGCATCTATTTTTCCGTCAAAGGGGATCCGGCTTTAGCAGTTCAAGAATCGGAGATGGGGCATGCCGAGTGGTCGCTCGGGCTCACGATCGGTGTGCTTGCCGGAGCTGGGGTAGGAGCGGCATTTGTCGCCGACTGGTTT
>JBDTSA010000196.1:0-5030 GCA_039931335.1 Acidobacteriota bacterium | reverse complement strand
CGAGTCGACGATTTTTATTTATGGTGGACGCGTCATCCTGAACCAGATCCGGAAGACTGCGATCGAACGCGGCAAGGTCAGTGTGACGACGCCTGAAGGAAGAACTGATCAAGCGACCTACCAGCGTTTCACGCAGCGTGCGGAAACTGTGGCCAAGGATAAGGTCCGCATAGATCAGGAGTTTTCAAACGCAAAATATTCCTTAATCTTCAATGAGGAGAAGATCTTCGGGATCGTCGACGACTCCGTCTTCACCCCACGCGAAGACGCTTCAAAGGCGTTTGAGAATCAGATCGTCCGCGGACTCGAAGCGCTTCTTCGCTACAAGGAGAACGAATCCAAGCTTGAATCGACAGGCAAGGAAAAGATCTACGGCGTGGAATACTATCTGCTCGACGTTACGGATAAACAGTCACGCCAGACTCGCTTTTATATCTCCACTAAATCGTTTCGCGTGATGATGCTCGATTACGCGCAGGACGGAGTAAAATACCGCCGCAAGTTCTACGATTATAATTATGCTCAAGGCACACTTGTCCCGCACCGGACGACGTTGTGGGCCGGCGATAAGATGATCGAGGAGACTGAGGTCGGGACAATTTCGTTCGGACAGAAGATCGACGAAACGATGTTCTCCGCAGGCTAAAAAAATTGCAACTTTGAGTCGACAGGTTTGTGGAATGATTCGCTTTCCCGAATTTTTCCTCAGGAGAAAACCATGAACCTGTCAAAGCGTTCCTTTTCTATCTTTCTAGTACCGCTTGTAGTTCTCGCTTTTATTTCGACTGCGATGGCGCAGTCCGAAAACGTACCGCAGCTCGAGCCAAGCTACGAGGTGACACTCCATGTCGTCATCGGTTCAAACGAACCCGGTTCGCGTGCCGACCTGCCGTCGAGCCTGTCCGCGGTTACGAAACACCTAAAAAATAATTTTTCATTCGCCAACTACCGGCTCGCCAATACTTTCCTTGGGCGTATCTCGAACACCGGGAACATTGAGTACAAGAGTGTGTCGAACATTCTCGGTCAGGAGGCCGATGCCGAATCGCAGACGATTCTTGAATGGTCGCTGGGGCCATTTCGCTCACTGCCGAACGGCTTTCAGGCTCGCGGCTTCCGATTCGGAGCGCGAATACCCGTAAGAACCGTGGCATTCAAAGACAATGGCGTTGCGAATACGGTGACGAATTACGAGTCCGTCGGTCTGACCATGAATATGATCGGTCTTCCGGCAAACACTCCGACGCTTGTCGGGACGATATGCCTGCCAAAGACCTCGGGAACGATCTTTCTTGTTGCGACCGTCAAAACAGCTGAACTGTAAGGCAGATTTTTGTGATGACGTTTCGCAACTTTCGCAAGCCGCCCGCGTGTTTCAAACAGGTAGCCGGTTTTGTTCGAGTAGCGAACTGTTGTAAAAAAGTATGAATGTATGGCATTGGACACAATCGCATCCAGCCAGACGGAGGTACGAAACCACCGCGTGTCTGAAGATAATCTGTCCGACCATGCTCTCATCGAGGCGACGAAGAACGGCGACGAGTCAGCGTTCGCCGTCATCATGGCCCGTTATCGCAACCCGATCACAAACTACCTCTACAGATTTTTGAATGATTACGAGGAAGCGGTCGATCTCGCCCAGGAAACGTTTGTCCGGGTGTATTTTGCAATCGAGCGCTATCACACGGATTATGCGTTCTCGACGTACATTTACCGTATAGCAACGAATCTCGCGATCAGCGAGCTTCGAAAACGAAAGCGTCGGACGATTCTATCGCTGACGGGGCTTTTCCAGGTTGATGCGGAAGACGATACGGAGTTTCAGCCGACCGACAACAAGGCGCTTCCGGATAAGGATCTCATCGACGATGAACGGGGAAGGGTGATCGCACGGGCGATCGCAACTCTGCCGCCAAAGTATCGCGTACCGGTTATCCTTCGTGACGTCGAAGGAAGGACATACGAAGAGATCGCGGGAATCCTTGAGCTAGGATTGGGGACAACAAAATCACGGATCAGCCGTGCGAGAGCGCTGCTGAAAGAAAAGTTAAGGAATTATTTTTAGGCATGGATCGAAGGGAATTGAACAACGGCGTGAGCAACTTTGCTCCGGATACCGAAGGCGGTGATGTCGCGGCGATGCTGAATGCTCTGCCGCGGGTCGATGCGCCGGAGAATTTTGAGTTTCGTGTAAAGGCCAGGATCGCCGAAGGCTCGGCACCTCGTGCCACGCTTATTCCTTTCCTGAAGATTGCGGCCCCGCTCAGTCTCGTACTTCTGATCGGTGCTTTTGTCGCTTTCTACGGACTCCTGCCGAAGGGTACGGACGTTCCTGCTGTTATCGATACGGCGCGCAATGAACCGGCTAGCACGCAACCGCCGTCAGAGCTTACGGTGCCTCCCGTGCAGACGGTGCCAGGCCCGCTGATCGATCGATCGCCAGAGACGGTACAGGATGAGCCCTATGTCGCGACGGGACGGCCGGCTCCTGCTCGCCGGAGAACTGATTCCGAATTCGTGAAATCTTCGCAGGGAGGCTCGCTCGATTTCTCGCTGAACGCCGCTAAGCCTAAATTGCCGCCCGGATTTGAATCGGTTGAATCTCGAAACATGAATTCAAACACCAACTCGTCGGCGGCCGATGTCCCAGTACGCAACGTCCTCGGCATTCTTGGTATCACGGCTGATTTCGTGAGCGGCGGATGGAAGGTTCGATCGGTCGTGGAGAACAGTGTTGCTTCGCGTGCAGGCGTCCAAGCGGCCGACGTTGTCGAAGCGATCGATGGTCAGCAGATGAAGAGTGATTCCAAGCTTAAAGGCGGGGCGAAG
Source organism: Acidobacteriota bacterium (assembly GCA_039931335.1). GTDB lineage: Bacteria > Acidobacteriota > Blastocatellia > Pyrinomonadales > Pyrinomonadaceae > OLB17. The sequence continues at coordinate 2,201 of JBDTSA010000196.1, read as the reverse complement.
ACATTCACGATTCGACGCGACGGCAAGCTGATCACTTTGACTCTGACGAACTAAGGCCTTTCGGGTTCTTTCAGTGATTCGACTTTCGCGTCTTTCACTTCGGTCGTGAACTTTCGATAATCGTACGATCGGATCACCTGATTCAGATCGATTCCTTTTACCAATAGCAGACGCAGCGAGAGATTGATGTCGGCCGTCGACGGCAGCCATATCTCGTCGTTGACGCGCTCCTGCTCGAGCGTGAACGACGCGCCTTTTTTGAGCTTCGCGAGAACCCCGCCGCCAACTTTGTAGTTATCGAAAAGGAACGCCTCGAGACGAGCGACCTGCTTATCTTCCTCGTCGATCCACATCGCACCCGCGGTCTTTCCGAAAAACTTCAGCATACTCTTCGCGTTTTTGTAATCGAAGTTCGGGTTTGGCGCGAAGTCGAAGACGATGACGTCACGTCCGCGAAATCGCTCGCGGCGCGGACTAGAAAGGGTCGAAGCGCGAAGCACCTCGGCGATCGAGATACGCCTCTCTTCGCCGGAAGGCGGGCCACTTGATGTTTCCTGCTTTGCGATCCGTTTCTCAATGTCCTGAACTTGTTTCCCGGCGTCTTTGTCGGCGTTCTCTTGATCGCGTGACAAAAGCGGCTTTCCGTCTTTTTCGATCAGGCGTCTGATCCGATAGCCCTTATAAAAAGATAATTGGTAGGTCGCCGATTCCTTGTCCCGCAAAACACCGTCCTTGCCGAGCTCGCGGCTCGTCGATCGCTGAACGTACGAGTAGGTATCTAGAATATTTTCGACCTTCTCCTCGTTCGCCTGCAGCTCTTTCAGTAATGTCGGGATGTCAGGAAGGGGCGCGCCTGAGACGGACGGGAAATCGAACTCCGACCTGGCGATTCTTTGATTCGCCTTTATGTCGTCGAATGTGACGTCGTACGCGACGCCATCGATTTCGATTCGCGCTTTATGAGCCTGCGGGATTCGGTTAACCGGCCGATAGTCCGAATATTCGAAAATACGCGTCACGTCACCGGCCGAGAACTCTTCGCGGACAAGAAGATTGGTCGCGACATCGAAAGCCATCTTGATCGTCGCTCCTTTCGACGTGATGAGCGAGATGACGTTCGCCGGTTTTCCGTTGATCTCTGTCTTGCCGCCCGGAACAAATTTCGATTTCTCCTTCTTTGCTTCGAACCAGAGCGAGTTGCGGAACGCCGCTTCAGCCTGGAAATCGACACTTGCTTCGCCCGTCAATGTGCGGAGTCCGTTGCGCGAATCGCGCGTCCAACCGGACTTTCCGTTGTACCCTGATTCGATCTCAAAGCCATCGATGTCGAAGGTGAGGTTGTAGAGATTCGGTCCCGTAGTTCGTATTGTGATTTTGCCGCCGGCCCCATCGGTCGCCCGTCGGATCGATCCGGTCCGGTACCATGACGAAACGGACTGGAGCGATTTCGCTCCGCCCATCGCCTTCTCCGCTTGCTTGAGGATCATTGAGGGAGTTTGTGCCCCGGCACTCAAAACTGCTAGTGCGATAAAAAGAAGCGAAAATCTAAATTTCATAATTCCGATCCGAGTCACGCGTCGATCCGGGGAGCAGGAATAATCCAACCAGATATAGCCCGGCGGCGAAGAATTGAATATAACCGGTTCCCGCCGAAAACCTTGGAAGGTCCAGTAGCCAGGTCATTGCTTCCTGGCCGGGATTTTCCGTAAGCCTCTCAAACCATGTTCGACCTTCCGGGGCGGCTAGATTCGCGAGGACCAGATATTTGACGACGAACGCGAGCCCGAATAGTGCGCCGAGGCTTCGCAATAATCTTCTCGTGTCGAATTCGGCGAAGAGGTTGTTCCAAAGCGTCCAGAAAAAACAGAACGCGACGATCCAGAAGGGAAGTCCGCGCTCCGGCAGGAGTGAATTGAAGATCTGAGTGGTCGCCGCAAAAAGACTTGCGAGAATCGCACCGTTTGCGATGTTCTTGAGTAGCGGAAAGTCTTCGGCCAACCAGCTGCGAATCCGGATCAGGCCCGACCGGAAGAATAACGCGAGCATGATAGCCGCGAAGATCAGACACAGCAGCGGCGGTTTGACGAAAATGAAGGACGAATCGAGGCCGCTCAAACGCATCCCGCCGAGCATCGCGACGCTGACGAACAGAACGGGGAGCGCGACGTATCGAAGGAACAATCCCTGAGACGCCGGCGGCC
>JBDTSA010000195.1:0-5049 GCA_039931335.1 Acidobacteriota bacterium | reverse complement strand
AGACCGCCGAATCCACCACCGAGAATAAGAATGTTAGCCATTTTTTCAGTCCTCACTTCTCAGCGGCCAGTCTTCGAATCGCATGACCGTCGTTCTCCCTGCTTCTTCCGAGATGTCGAGCCCATCGTCCGCTCCGTTACCCCCGGTCTTCGCGAGCCCCGTGACTCCGTCGATCGAGTGAGTGAGGTCCTCGAACACAATATCGACGTGAGTCTTTCCTTTGTTAGTGTAGATGTCCAGGGCGACAAGCGGCAGTCCATCCTCGATCCAGTAATCGTTTGCGATCCCGTCAGGTTTCTCAAAAACGCCAAGCCGGGTAGGCCGTCCCTTATTTTGTCCGGCGTATTCCTGAAGGAAAAGCGCCCACTTCGCTTGATCAATTATCTCAGTCATATCAACCTCACCCTATAGCATTTTAATTTTCAGAGAACCTGTCTGAGACGTTCTTCGAACAACTTACTGGAAACCGTCAGGAAGTCATAGGCTGTGACGATCCCGACGAGCTTGCCCTCGACAACCACCGGAAGTGCCCCTATTCCTTTATCGCGCATTAGCTCAAGAGCGTCGAGCGTCGGCGTGCTCGCCTCAACGGTTATCAAATCGGTCTTCATAACGTCACGAACCGTAATGCCACGGCCAATGCGGCCGGCGTCTCCGTTTGCGAGTAGGTGGACAAGATCGCGATGCGAAATGATCCCGACAAGCTCGCCCGAATCGTTCTCGACCGGGACATGCCTGATGTGACGCCACTCCATGATGCTCGCAGCAAGATCCAGCACGTCGTCGGGCCGCACAGTAAAGAGATCGGTCGCCATGAACTGCTCGACCGATTTGTAATTGTCTATCCAGTCGGATGTCGACGGTATATCCGCCAGCTTCCACTTATGAATCGGCAGCCGTTTCTCCTGATTGATTTTCATGGCGGCCGTTATCGTCCGCATCCTGACGTTCTGCTTTGCTAGCGGGTCCATCTGAGCAAGTGAGCCAAGCATCCACGCTGCTCCACTTTTTCGCTCGCTTACACGCTCCTCGATTAGTCCCAGCGTACGATCTATATCGGCCACGTCGATTTCGACCGCTTCCAATCCGCATCGCGCAAGCGGAAGTAACTCTTCGAGGATCAGGTTCGCTGCCGGCCGGCATTTACCCTCGAGCCATGTGATCTGGGAATCGAGTCCGTAACGAGCCGTGTTATAGAAATTGTTCTTTACGACATCGAAGGGCATGCGTTTCCGCACGTCGCCAAATGCTTCCGGGGCGGCGACGAGCAATCCAAGCAGAAACGCGGCGTTTGCGATCTCATCCGCCACACTTGGGCCGGCCGGCAGATAGCGCGCCTCGATCCGCAGGCCCGGACGCCCGTTCGTAATTCCATAGCACGCGCGATTCCATCGCCAGATGGTGCCATTGTGCAGACGCCACGCGCGTAGGTTCGGTACGTCGCCGGCGGCTAACTCGGCCATGGAATTTCCTTCGACCGATTGTGCCAGAAGCACGCGGTATCGAATTACATCATTCCTGAGAAATTCGATGATCGAGCCTTCCATCCAACGATTACCGAAGTTTACCCGCGGGGGCTGGCGGCGAAGCTGGTGGATCGGCGACCTTGTGTCGGTCGCGTGCTGGAACAGCGCGATCCTCGTCTCATGCCACAAGCGATTGTTCAGGAGTAATGGCGAATTGACCGCCGAAGCAAGGACCGGAGCCGCGATCGCCTGCGACCAGTTGTAGACGTTTGCGAATCCGTCCGGGTCCGTCTGCAAATGTACCTGGAAACTTGTGTTGCAAAATTCGACGAACGTGTCCTGAAGGATGACCTGCAGTTCATCGAGGCCTTTGATATGAATAAAACGATTCTCGCCGTGAAGCTCGGAAACGACACGATTGATCTCGAAATAGCGCGGATCCGCCGTGAGATTCTTTTCGGTGAGATCTGAAGCCTGGATCGTCGGCAGGATGCCGGCCATCACGATGTCCGTTCCGATCGACTTAGAGATGTCGCGCACTGAGGCGAGTATCTCGTAAAGCTCATTCTCAAGGCGGCTTAAACAGTCGTCCTTGAATTCTAGCGGCGTGAGATTCGCTTCGAGATTAAAGCGTCCGATCTCGGTAGTGAGGCGCGGATCGTTTGCACGAGCGATTACTTCGTTAACGACCGGCGCCGGATGCATGGCGTTGTCGATCAGGAATATCTCCTGCTCCGCTCCGATCCGTCGCACGCCGGATTCTATCATTCCGTCGATGAGCATCGTCTCGAGCGCCTGGAGATCGTTTAATACCGCGAGCGTGAACTCGCGCATCTCTTTATTTCCGTACTCACTTGTGACTTTCTTATCGCCCATCCTTTTGATAACGAGTCGCAACTGCCATGCCTCCATCCAGGACCGCAAGACGCAGAGTTTTACTTATGAACGCGGACACAGCACTAAACCCGCACGAAGGTAAGTGCGAGAAAATCAACGAGCCGCGAAAAAAGTCACGGAGAAAGCTCGCTTTCATCAAAACCAAAAGTTCATCGTCGCTCAACATTCACCGGCGATCGGACGACTAAGGATGACAGGCCATTGCCACGCGAGGATCTGTTTGTGTGGCAGTTCCAATACCTGCAGAAGACGGGCAACTGGTGTCCGTAAAACTCAATCCACACAACAGCCAGGTGGCAGACAAAAGGGCTGCCGAACCTCCTCCGGCAGCCCTCGATCTTTGTGCGGTGAAAGCGTTAGTGTTTCGCGAGTGCCTGGGATATCGACCTCAACAGTTTTTCGGCGGTGAAAGGTTTGCTCAGGAGCGCACTAATTTGCAGACTCTCCAGCTCAGCCGTTTGTTCGGCGTTCGTCAGCCCGCTCATGCAAACGACCTTGATCTTCGGATCGACCTTTCGTAGTTCACGGATCATCGAGGGCCCATTCATGTGCGGCATCGACATGTCGGTCAATACCAGATCCACTTCACTACTCAAGCGAGCGTATTCCTCGAGGCCCTTTGCGGCATCCGTCGCAGAAGCTACCCGGTACCCGTGCATCTCGAGAGCGGCCCGGGTGATCTGGAGAATATTCTCTTCGTCATCGACCATCAGGATCAGCTCACCATTTCCTCTAGGATATGATGACGCCGATTCCGGAACCGTCGCCTCAACCGCGCTTTCGATCGCCGGGAGGTTGATCGAAAATCTAGTTCCGCGGCCGAGGTCGCTGTATACGTTTATAAAACCGCCGTGGCTCTTGACGATCGTCAGAGCGGTCGAGAGTCCGAGCCCTGTTCCGTGGCCGAGCGGTTTTGAAGTGAAGAATGGATCGAAGATCCGCTTTACGGTTTCCTCCGACATACCCGTGCCTGTATCTTCGACGGTGATCTGCACGTAGCGTCCGGCCTCGGCATCTGGGTTCGTCCAATAATTCTGATCGACCCAAAGATTCTCAACGCCGATCCGCATCGTGCCGCCGTCCGGCATCGCATCACTAGCATTCAGGCAGACGTTCATTAGGACCTGATGGATCTGTGTCGGGTCAGCGGCGATCAACCACGGCGATGAACCGACGTCGTACTTGAGCGTGATCGACTTCGGCAGCGTTTCGTGCATGACGCTGACAAGATCTTTGACGATGTGCTTTACCTGGACAGGTATGCGCTTACCTTCGAGCCCGCGAGCGAACGTGAGAACTTGTTTGACCAAATCAGCTCCGCGCTCGGCATTTTCGCCTATCAGTGAGAGCCATCGTCTCGTCTCCTCGTCAGGGTCTTTCAGCCTAAGCATTTCGACCGACATGATGATCGGCGAAAGGATGTTGTTCAGATCATGTGCGATCCCGCCGGCGAGGGTTCCGATAGATTCCATCCGCTGAGCGCGGAGCAGATGCTCTTCGGTCCGCTTCTGCTCCGTGACGTCCGTGTTGATGATGAGAATGTAATCCGGCTGGCCCTGTTCGTTACCAATAAGGGTCCATCGATTTTCGACGATCAGCTTCTGCCCGCCCCTCGTCGTGTGTCGAGCTTCGGTTTTCCACTTGCCCTTGTCCTGCAAGGCGAGGTGTGCTTCCTCGATACCCCGTTCGTCGCCGCCGAGCAACACGTCGCAAATGTTCTTGCCCAATACTTCGCTCAAGGCCCAGCCATAGATCCGTTCAGCCCCTTTGTTCCAATAAAGGATCTGATACTTAAGATCACAAACCAGAATCGCATCCTGCGCATTGTCGAGCAGCGATGCCTGCTGACGAATCCGCTCTTCGGCAAGTTTGCGTTCGGTGATATCGAACCGGATGGCGATGTATTGAAACGGCTTGCCATGCTCATCAAGGAAAGGAAGGATCGTCGTGTCGACCCAGTAGATCGAACCATCCTTGGCTCGATTGCGAAGCTCGCCATGCCAGGTTTTTCCTTTCGCTATCGTAGTCCAGATGTTTCGGATGAAGTCCTTCGAATGGTAGCTCGAATTGATGATTCGATGATCCTGGCCGAGCAGCTCGTCGCGGCTGTACTTCGAGATGTTGCAAAACTTGTCGTTTACGTAAGTGATTATTCCGCGCTGGTCGGTCCGCGCGACGATTGCCGCCTCGTCGAGCGCGAATTTAAGGTCGGACAACTCCTTTACGGTTTGCTCGGAAAGCTCATCCTTCGTCTTTCGTGACGTGCGTTTGTCGGCAGGACTCATAACTTCAAGCGCCGTCTCCGGATTCGGATGCGAGATCGCCGGCCTTTCGCAGCTTGTACCGGAGTTGATCTCGTGAGATATCGAGCAGCTTGGCTGCCCGCGTCAGGTTTCCTCCTGTTCGCGCGAGGGCCTGACGTGCAAGATCGACTTCGACTCTTTCGAGCGGTATACCGTCCGCCGGGAGCACTACGCCGGAACCGCCGCTCGGCCGGCTCTCGTGGCCGCCGATCATGTCCGCAGGCAAGTGCGTCGCCGTAACATATTCGCCGTCTTCGAGGATTGACGCACGTTCGATCACATTTCGCAACTCTCGCACATTCCCCATCCAACGGTAGCTCTTAAAGATCGAAGCAACTTCCGGAGACAGCCCCTTTAGTTGCCGGCCACGGCGTTTCAGATTC
>JBDTSA010000194.1:0-5049 GCA_039931335.1 Acidobacteriota bacterium | reverse complement strand
ACTCGTCGCCGGAAGAGGTCACGTTCCATGTTCGGAGCAATATTGTCCCCAGGGCGACTATTCCACCGACCACGTGAATAGCATGCACGGCAGTAAGTATGTAAAAGAACCCGGCGTACGGATTTCCGCGAAGATAGAGCCCGCGGTTTACTAGAGCGAGCCAAACTAGGATCTGAGAAGAAATAAATGCGGCGCCAAGCCCCGTGGTTACGACGAGAAGTTTTCTGCTCAGTGCATATTCACTCTCGAACAATGCTTTTTGGGCGAAGTAATATGTGACACTGCTGACCAGGATCAAGGCGGTACTGATCCAAACCTGAATCGGGAGATCGAACGGCCGCCACTCGGCGGCACCATTTGTCGCGATAACGATATAGGCACCGATCATTCCGCCAAACGTCATCAGGACGACGAGCAGCAAGAACCACGTTACGATTTTGGACTTGTCAGGATTGGAACTCTCAGCTTCAGCAAAGCTGTCGAAGTGCGGCCCATTCCCGCCGTCGTTCCCGCTGCCTCCGTTATCCCCGTTCCGGCCGCCACCGCTACCGCCACCGAAGAAACGCGATCGTGTGCCGCGCCTCGGACGCTCGTCACCGACAAGGGGTTCTATGGTTCCAGCTTTCATCTTAATGATCTAAAACTAGCAAACCGAAGATAAGGGGAAGATAGAGGACGGATACCATCAGAAGTCGTCGTGCTCTTTCGACGGTTTTCGCACGAGCGGTTCGTATGCTTTCGAAAAGAAACCATGATCCGAGGACAGTCGCGCCAACTAAATAAATTATCCCTGCGAATCCGAGAAAGAACGGGGCGAGACTGGCCGGCACCAGCATGATCGCGAAAAGCACGATCTGCCGCGCCGTAATCCGCCCGGCAGGCTCCACGACCGGCAGCATCAGGATACCGGCCTTCGCATACTGTTCCTTGTACATCCATGCGATCGCGAGGAAGTGCGGGAACTGCCAAAGGAACAGCATCACGAAAAGCGCCCATGCGCCAAGCGTGACTTCATTCGCCGATGCAGTCCATCCCATTAGCGGCGGCATTGCTCCCGGAATCGCACCGATCGCGGTTGAAGCGGATGTGCGGGTCTTGAGCGGAGTATAGAGAAGCACGTAGCCGACAATTACGACGAGTCCGAGGCCGGCGGTCAGAGGGTTAACAAGAAAGTAGAGATAAATCTCGGAGACCGCACACTGAAGGAGCCCGAAGATCAAAGCTTCGGTTGGTGTCAGCCGGGATGACGGAAGCGGTCGATCCCTCGTCCGATCCATCAACGCATCGGTCGATCGTTCGAGATACTGATTTAGCGTAGAGACGCCGAACGCAAGGATCAGGATGCCGATCATCGCGTTGGCGAAAAGAGCAAAGTCGAAGGAGCCTTTCGTGCCGAGATAGAATCCCGCAGCCGACGTCAGCACGAGCATAAATGCGATCCGAGGTTTGGTCAGCTCGACAAACGCCGCAATCCGCATGCGCCATCCTAGCATCCTGTTATTCGCTATTTCTGCTGCTGTGTCCATTTTTGCTACGAAGTTGGAACGATTTGAAGTAAAAGAATAACCCGCGAGCTATCTTTTTCAAAGCTCTCCCGCCGCCGCCGTTCTTCTTTTGGCATAAAGCCTTTCTAATTTTTCAAGCAATGACAAACAAAGATTGCTGCGATATGATTTTCATACTCCGGATGTCAGCCGCAGAAGAAACATTAAGCGGTCGCGAGGCCGTAAAGCAAAGAACAAAACCGATCGGCGACCGAATCCTCGATTTTTTAAGCTCGGTTCGATTCGGTGTGACGCTGCTCTGTACTCTCGTCGTCCTGTCGATGATCGGGATGCTGATAATTCAGCAGAATGTTCAGGGTTTCGACACCTACTACGCTTCCCTGACGCCGGCGGAAAAGCTCGTCTACGGCTCGCTCGGCTTTTTTGACATCTATTACGCCTGGTACTTCAAATTCCTGCTCCTGATCCTTTCGCTCAATATCATTCTCGCTTCGATCGATCGCTTCCCCACCGTTTGGAAGAATTATTTCACCAAGCCGAAAGTAACGGCGACGCGGAGTTGGCTCGAGCAACAGCCCTTTAACGCAGCGATACCGACCGAAGTAAACGACGAGAACGCCGTCGCAGAAAAGATCGGGGCTGTATTCGGAAAGAATGGTTTGAAGCCCCGAATTACCGCTTTCAAAGATACTTCTTACGCAGTCGATGCATCTGGAAAGAAAGACTTCACTAGTATCGAAACGGAGAGCAAGTTTGTCGTCTTCGGCGAGAGCGGCCGGCTGAATCGAGTCGGAGCGTATATAGTTCACGTCGCGCTACTGACGCTTTTTCTCGGACACTTCGTTGCGCTCCAAACCGGCTTTGATGCGGATGTGAGAATGATTCCGGGCGACGCGACGGATGAGATCCAGATGATCCAGTTCGATCTGGACAAGAAGGAAAAGTTCAACGTGCAGTTGCCATTCTCGATGACGTGCACTGATATTCAGCAGCGTCTTATCGATCCGCGGGGCTCGATCGATGTTACCAATACTCTCGACTGGCGGACGCAGATCAAGGTGGATGATCCGGAGTACGGCGCGACGACAGCGGACATCAGCATGAATAAGCCGTTCAGCTATCGCGGCTATAGATTCTTTCAAGCGCAGACCATCCCGGTCGGCAACGCCCGCACCATCGATCTGAATGTGATTCCGCAGACCGGGGGTGAGCCCGTTAAAGTGACGATCCCGCGAACGGGCGAGACGACGATCGCCGACGGGACGAAAATCGAGTACGAGGAGTTCCTACCGGATTTCACGTTCAACGCCGAAGGAAAGCCTGACACGAGATCGGGCGAGTACAACAATCCGGTTGCTATACTCGGGGTGACGCCGCCGCAGGGCGAGCGAATACGTGTCTTCGCGTTCGGAGCAAGCATGCCCGAGAACGCTCCGGTGAGCGCTCCGAAAGCGGGTTACAAATGGAAGCTTGCAGATTACGAGAAAGCACCTTTCGCTCACGTTCTTTCAATCAAGTACGACCCGTTCAACGGCGCTTTCATCGCATGGTACTTCGGCGGCTTCGGATTGATCGCGGCGCTCGGCTTTGTTTTCTTCTTTTCACATCGGCGAGTCTGGGCGCTTATAGAAGACGGTCAGATCGTGATGGGCGGAAACGCGAATCGAAATCATTTAGGTTTCGAAGACAAGTTTAAGAAGATCGTCCACGACGTTGAGGCGATCGTCTAACAGTAGAGGTTTTTTATGGCGAAAGAGATTTACGATTCAGAGATCGGGCGTGGGTGGACGACGTACGTTCCGGCGGCCATTGCTATTGTCGGAGCGTTCATTATGCTCGGCCTGCGGCTTCAGCTCGGTGAGCGCTTCATTTCGGACGGGGCCTTGATGATGCTCGCTCTCGCGTCCTACTTATTCGCGGCCCTCTTTCACCTGACGAATCTGTACGCACCGTCTGAAATGGCGAGAAAGATCGGCCTCTGGAGCGCGGTACTCGGTGTCTTTTTTAATCTCTCGAGCTGGCTTGTTCGATGGGACGCGGCGTACGAACACGAGATCGCCATCATGCGCGAGAGCGGGAACATGGCGACGCCGTGGATCTTCCGCTACGTTCCGTTTGCGAATCTCTATGATCTGAGTCTCGCGTTTGCGTTCGGTGCGGGGATCGCAACACTTCTTCTCGCACGCCGCCGGAGTTTCCAGGTCCTCAGTGCGTTTACGCTTCCACTGGCGGCGATCATACTTACGCTCGCTCGATTCATCGGAAATGAATTCATCGATCTTCCGCCGGTCCTCGACTCGTACTGGCGGCCGATCCACGTTGGTGTCGCTTCGTTGAGTTACGGTGTTGCCCTCGTCTGCTTTGCCATCGCGGTCATCTATCTACTGAAAGACAAAGTGAAGGTTGAGGCGATGGCGATCTGGTCAAGCGTTTTTGCGATCGGTGTTATTGGATCGATCAGCAAGTTCTCAGTCCTGACTGAGTTCGTTTATCGCGCCGGACTGTTCGTTCCTAGTTTCAACGGCGGCAAGCCGTTCTCAGCGCCTTTCCGACTTGACGTTCCGTATGCCGGAGCCGCCCTCGCGTTTTGCGCTCTTTTGCTCGCCTGCGTCATCGCGTCGTTCATTGTGTACCTTTACCGGGAACATGAGGGAGCGCGTACGATCGGCCATGTCTTGCTGAAAGTTGCTCTGATAGCGCAGATACTGACGATCGGGCTTCTTGTCTCCGAGCTTCGCGACACAAAGGATGTATCTTCGCGTCTGCAGGCGCAGCTTGCTGCAAATCCTTCCCAGATCGTGACCGCGGGCCGCGCGATCGCGGAGCGGCAGCAGCTTTCGGCAAAGGAGTTTGCGGCTCTGACACCCAGTCAACTCGAGCAAACCGGGCGGCAATATTTGCAGATGAACGGCGACAAGATGTATCTAAGCGTCGGTACAAATCCGGTCGAGATCGCCGGTCTGATTACGGCGCTCGCGGGGACATTCTTCGTCGTGCTCTTTGCATTCAGGACCGACAAATTGCGTGAGCGGCTGCCGAGTCTCGAATCTCTCGACAGCTTGATGTACAAGACCGCGTGTCTTGCGTTTGCGGGTCTCGCGATGCTACTTATCACGGGTGCGATCTGGGCCAACGAATCGTGGGGCCGGCCGTGGGGATTTGATTCAAAGGAAACCGGCGCGCTGATTGCATGGCTCACGTACGCAGCGTTTCTTCACACACGAATATCGAAAGGATGGAAAGGACGCAGTTCGGCTTACTTTGCCGTTATCGGGTTCCTGCTCGTGATCTTTACTTATCTCGGTGTAAGTTATCTCCTGCCAGGCTTACACAGTTACGCTTAGTCGTATTTGAAAGCGCAAAAATGCCGCCCGTGTCGAGACGATCGATCGGGCGGCATTCTTACGTTAGTTGATTATTCGATAGTTACCTTGGCCACATCAAGGATCGAGTACCTTCCGATCCGTCCGTCCTTTGAGATCACCGTCAGTATGCCTTTGTCGACCGTAAACCGAAATACCTCGCTCATCGGCCGGGCAATTGT
>JBDTSA010000193.1:0-5098 GCA_039931335.1 Acidobacteriota bacterium | reverse complement strand
CGCCATACGACGTCGTCCTATTTGGGAGGGACGTTGCCAACGCGGGACGAGCGTCCTGCGGTCGCGGGTGCATCGATAGATTCCCGGCCGTTATATTTCAACCGGCCAACACTGCAGGCGGTCCTAAGATGGACATTCTCGCCGCCGCAGATCATCAGGAGGACGTCCGCAGATCATCACTCTCCCGGATCGGAATGTACGCCGAAGATCTTGCGGCCAGCAACAACTGGGTGATTTCGGGTAAGCGAACTGCCGACGGAAAGCCTCTGCTTGCGAACGACCCGCACTTGCTCCCGAATGCACCGGGCATCTGGTATTTGACTCATCTCTCAACCCCGACGATGCGTGTGTCGGGCGTGACATTTCCGGGCGTGCCCGGTATCGTGCTCGGCCATAACGCTGAAATAGCGTGGGGAGCTACGAACGTCGGCCCCGATGTCCAGGATCTCTACGTCGAGACATTCGATGCCGATGGTAAATACAAAACTCCGACGGGCATGACAGCGGCGATCACTCGGCGCGAAGAGATAAAGGTTCGAAGTAATCCGCTGAAACCGGATACCGAAATCGTGACTCTCGATGTAATTGAAACTCGCAACGGACCGATCATCTTCGAAGAAGGAGGGAAAAAGTACGCCCTCAAATGGACGGCTCGCGATCCGAAGAACAATGAGTTCGAGGCGTTTTACTTTTTGAATCGCGCAAAAACCTGGGCCGAGTTCAAGAACGCTCTTAAGACTTACGGAGGTGCGACCCAAAATTTTGTTTACGCCGACGTAAAGGGAAATATCGGTTGGTACGCGGCGGGGCGGATACCGATCCGGAAAGTGGGCGATGGATCGATGCCCTACGACGGTGCGACCGACGATGGGGATTGGGTCGGCAGCATTCCTTTCGACGATCTGCCGAATCTCTACAATCCCGCCGAAGGCTTTATCGTGACCGCGAACCAGCGCATCGTCGGCACGTCTTACAAGTACAAGCAAATTTCACGCGACGCCGCACCGCCGTGGCGAGCTCGGCGGATCTACGATCTCCTGAAGACGAACACGAAAGTCACGATGGACGATGTCGCGAAGGTTCAGCTCGACGCCCTTAATCTCCCGGTGAAGAATTTTGCTTCGGAGATCGTCAAGCTCAACACCGCCTCTCAGACAACGGTCGACACGCTTAGGGATTGGGAGGGAATCATGCGTCCGGATTCTAGAGCTGCGCTGATCGCGGCCGAGATCCGATCATGCACCGCCGGAAAGATTTCGGCCGACAATCCAGGTGTACCGTTGGGACTGATACTCACGCGCGTCGTCGATTATGGTGTCATGCGATCGAATCCGGTACGATGGCTTCCGAAGGCCTATCCGGATTATGCCTCGATCATCAAAGCGTGCGATGGTGAGTTGGCAACGGCGTTGCAGACGAAATACGGAGCCGATCCTGCGGGCTGGACATGGGCCGCAGTGTCAAAATCGAGATTTCCGCATCCGCTCGCGATGGCTCCGATGATCGGTGGACAGTTCGCTACACCTTCGGTGGGAATTTCCGGAAGCCGAGAAACACCGAATGTTGCTTCGTTCGTTTCGATGCGTCATATCGCGAGTCCGGGGAACTGGGACGCGACGCGTCATGTGATTCCACTCGGCCAAAGTGGGAACCCGCAATCACCACACTTCAAGGACCAGTTCGAGATGTGGCGGACCGGTACTCCGGCGGTGTTTCCTTTTACCAAGCAAGCTGTAGATGCAGGAACACAGGTTCAATGGACGCTGCGTCCGCAGCAATAGAAGATCATCTAGGGATTCGGGTAAGAAAGTCGGTGAGAATTATCGATGCGGCCTCGCTATCCAGGGCACGGCGCATCGCGGCTCCTTCGAGACCCGCATTCCAAAGACGCCCGCGAGCCTCGTAAGTCGTCGCTCGCTCATCCTGGAGATAGACCGTGACTGGAACCGAAAGCTCGAACTTGCGGGCCATAGCTCGGGCTTCCGTAGTCATCTCACTCTCAGTTCCATCGAAGTTATACGGCAAACCAACAACGAGAGCCACGGCATCAAATTCCGCTAGAGTGTTCTTTATTTGCACCAGCAGTTTTTTCCACGAGGTTCTTTGTATACCGGGCAATGGCGTAGCGAGCACACGAGTCTCATCGCAAACCGCGACGCCAACTCGCTTTGTGCCCGGGTCGATCGCGACTATGCGGCCGGCTTCGGAAAGGCCCGAAATATCTGTAAGGTCACGTAGATTAGAAGTTTCTTTTTGTTGCACTCGGGATTTTGTTATCGGATAATTGAACGTCGCTGCGGCCTAAACATTTTCGCTCCGCATCCGTAAACGTTTCTTAGTAGTTATCATACGAGGTAAATTATGTCATTTCGCGGGAAGTTATCGATTCTGGCCGTATCGGTTCTGATCGCTTTGTATGCCGGAGTCGGTGGCTGGCTCAGCCCATGGGCTCGAGCTCAGCAGCCGATCAACGATGCGGGTGCGCAGATCCGAATTTTCGAATCGGTGCTTCAGCACATACAGAACGATTATGTTGATGAGCCGAATCTCGAAAAGGTTCGTTACGGAGCTTTGCGAGGACTCGTCGGTGGGCTGGATCCTTATTCTTCCTATCTGACCCCGCAGCAGGTGGCAGAGTTCAACGCGAACAAGGCGTCAAACAAGGTCGGCATCGGAGCCGAATTTTCGCAAGTTTCGCTTTATCTATATGTGGTTTCTGTGACCAAGGGTTCCACCGCGGAAAAGGGGGGGCTCAAAGCTGGTGATGTCGTCGAGTACATTGAGAACAAGGCGACCCGCGATATTTCGCTCTACGACGCGCGTCAGATGATCCTTGGCGATCCAGGCTCGGTCGTAAACCTGCGGATACTTCGAGCGGGCGAGAAGCCGCAGAGCCTGAAGGTCACGCGTAGCAATTACAAGACCCCGCAAGCAGAGGCTCGCGTCGAACCCGGCAAGATCGGTGTGATCAAGGTCTTCAGTCTCGAGGATGGGGAAGCGAATGACATCAAAACTCACGTCCAGAGCCTCGCCAAGCAGGGTGTTCAAAAGATCGTGCTTGATCTTCGCGGCGTTGCCACCGGAACTCTCAACGAGGGTGTGGCAGTAGCAAATCTTTTTATCAAGGATGGCGAAATCGCGAAAGTCATCGGGAAAGACAACAAGGTTCTGAAAACTATGTCGGCCGATCCTTCGAAAGCTGTTTTCGATGGCAAGGTCGCAGTTTTGATCGATCTGGGTTCGGCTGGCGCATCGGAAGTCGTTGCCTCCGCGATCCTCGATCGAAAACGTGGCGACGTAGTTGGTGAGCGAAGCTTTGGATCCGGAACCGAGCAGCAGCTCTTCACACTTCGTGGTGGCGACGGCTTGTTGTTGACAACGGCGAAGTGGGCATCGGCATCGGGCAATCCGTTCCTTGGCGATGACCGGGCGACGATGGGCGTAAAGCCTTCGGTCGAGGTCAAACGGCCGGACACGCCTGAGCAGATCGAGGTCGAAGAGCTGATCGACCAACGGGATCAGCAGAATCAGAACCCGCAGCCGTCCGCATCGCCGACTCCGGGCAAAGAGCCGGTCAAACCCGTTATCGAAGATCTGCAGCTGAAGAAAGCTCTCGAATTGCTTCAGGACAAATCGCAGGCGGCGAGATCGGGCGAATAGAAGCTAAAAAGAAAAGCGAAAAGGTTAAACGGCCGAGGCTTTCTCAAGTTCTCGGCCTTTTTGATTTTGCCTTTTTACTTTCTGCCTTTTCATTTACAATCAGCCTTGCATGAACCCCAGGCAAGTTACGGTTCGCCCGTTACGAGAGACTGATCTCGAGGAATGGCTTCGTCTCCGCAAATTGTTATGGGACGAGACCGGCGACGACGATCACAAGTCCGAGATGCTCGACATCCTCGACCACTACGAATCTCAGTTCGTACTGATTGCGGAATCGGGCTCGGGTCGTCTGATCGGCTTGCTCGAAGCAAGCGTTCGGCCGTACGTTGAAGATTGCGAGACGGATCACGTCGGTTACCTCGAAGGCTGGTACGTCGAACCGGAATTTCGAAAGCAGGGAATCGGCCGCGAGCTCGTTCGGCAAGCTGAAGAGTGGGCCCTGGAAAGAGGATGTACTGAGATGGCGTCGGACGCCGAGATCGGCAACGATTTGAGCCTTGAGGCACATCTGAACCTCGGCTATAACGAAACCTCGAGGCTCGTTCACCTGCGAAAGGAGCTTTGATCAGAGTAATGAGAGTTTTCCTTCGAAGTGTATTTTTCTTCATTATCCTTTCGTCTTTGATCGGGGTCGAAACCTCGCTTGCTCAATCCACGAATCAGAATTTCCCGACTCCGGTGACGTCTAACGAGGTCAGTGGAACCATAAAGGCACGCGATGTCGGCGACGCGAGATTAACTTCGTATTTTTATCAATTCGACGGCGATCAGGGCGATCTGTTCATCAATGTCGTCGCCCGAAACTTTACCGGAGACATCGACGTCTTCACTGTTAGCGGTCTCAAACCACTAACGAAAATCGTCCTCTATGCCGACTTTGGCGAGAACGAAACGGGGCGCGTCCTTTATCTCAGGAAGCCGGAGAAGATGATCCTCCGCGTGCAAGGAAGATCGCCGGGCGATGACCCGGCGACGTTTCGAATCAAATTCGCCGGAAGCTTTGTGGCTTCGACGCAGTTGGAACCCCTCGCCGAGCCGGAACTTCCGACCTTGACGGCGAAGAATGAAAGCGGCATTCGCGTGAATTCTGTAGGCACGATAGTTGAGATAATTCCGAAACCGACTCCGGCTCCGGTCGCCGCAGTTTCTAATGCGGACGAGGAGCGATCCGGAGCTGAAGAAAAAGAAAAGGCTGACATGGCCGCGGCGAATAAGGCGGATGACGAGGTGAAAAAGCCCGCCGCCGACATCCCGGAGAAAAAACTCGAGGTCGTGGTTACGGACAATATCCCGAAAAAGAAAGAAACCGCGGCGGCTGCTCCGCCGGCCCGAAGGACAAGAGGCCGAACTCAACCGAAGCGGACTCCGCCCGTTGAGGCTCCGCCAAAAGAAAATCCATCTGAAACTGCTGTTGCGACTCCGCCTGCTCGCACAACTC
>JBDTSA010000192.1:0-5110 GCA_039931335.1 Acidobacteriota bacterium | reverse complement strand
GCGAAGTTTCGACGAATTTTTCCGGCCTTCCCGAAGCCGTCGAGCCCGGGACGCGAATCCTCATCGACGACGGAGCGATCGAGCTTCTCGTCGAATCCGAAACTGCGACGGATATTCACTGCCGTGTTGTAGTGGGCGGTTGGCTGAATGAGCGGAAGGGTATAAATCTGCCGAACACTACCCTGCCGATCCCTTCGATGACCGAGAAAGACGAGGTCGATCTCATCTGGGCGATGTCGAACAACGTCGACTACATCGCTCTCTCGTTCGTTCGCCGGGCCGAGGACTGTCGCGAAGTGAAGGAACGGATCAAGCAGTTGAATAAGCGGCGGCAGGGCCGTGCACTTCTAGTAGCGAAGATCGAAAAGGCTGAAGCGATCGCAAATCTTGACGAGATCATCGCTGAGACAGATGGGGTGATGGTCGCCCGCGGCGACCTCGGCGTTGAAACAAGCGTCGAGCACGTACCTGTCTATCAAAAACGGATTATCGAAAAGGCTATCGCAAACGATAAATTCGTGATCACAGCTACGCAGATGCTTCAGTCGATGATCG
Organism: Acidobacteriota bacterium; assembly: GCA_039931335.1. GTDB lineage: Bacteria > Acidobacteriota > Blastocatellia > Pyrinomonadales > Pyrinomonadaceae > OLB17. The sequence goes on along the minus strand of JBDTSA010000192.1, from coordinate 4,555 downwards.
ACAGCCCGCATCCAACGCGGGCCGAAGCTTCAGACGTTGCGAACGCGGTGTGGGATGGATCGGACGCCGTGATGCTCTCGGCGGAAACCGCATCGGGGAGCTATCCGCTCGAAACGGTGCAGACGATGGCGCGGATCATCGACGCTGCCGAAACGCTTACTCCTGCCGAGTTGAGAAAGCCGGTAAAATTCTCACAGCCTCCTTCAGGACGCACAAGCCAGGCTCTTTGCAAGGCGGCGGCTTATGCGGCAAAGGAAGTGATGACGGAGAAAGTTGCGGTCTTCACGGAATCGGGATTAATGGCGCGCCGGCTGTCGAGCATACGGTCGGGCCTACAAACGTTCGGGCTGACGACTTCCATCGACGCGTGTAACCAGTTGGCGCTGATATGGGGTGTGCAGCCGATGTATCACCGAGCAGTGCGAGCTGCTGTCGAACCCGCGGAGTCGATTGGAAACGCCACGATGATGGATCTGACGAGCGGCGGACCTGATGCGACCGCTGAGCTTCTAAAAGTCGGCGAAGAAACGTTGCTCGAGGCCGGGGTCGTCAAACCAGGCGAGACACTTATCATGATGGCCGGTCGATTGTCCGGACACGGCCTATCGAGCTCAGTGATCGTATGGACGATCGGTGAAAATATTCCACGACGCTGATCCGAGTATAGAAAGTTCCGTCAGACGGTCGGGCCAAAAAGATAGCCGACGAAGGACGTGACGAGCATAGCGATCAACCCCCAAAACGTTACCCTGACAGAGCCGACAACGACCGACGCTCCGCCCGCACGAGCCGCGAGGCCTCCGAGAAAAGCGAGCAGCAATAGCGACAATCCCATGACGATCGGAACTGTGAACGCATACGGCACGACCGCGGCCGCGATTAACGGAATCCCCGCACCGAGGCCGAAACTCACTGCAGAAAAGATCGCCGCTTGCAGCGGTCTCGCCGTACCTTCCGCTGTAATTCCCAGTTCGTCGCGTGCATGAGCTCCTAGGGCATCATGCGCCATTAACTGGTCGGCAACCTGCCGGGCAAGTTTTGGCTCGAGGCCGCGCTGCACATAAATGCCGGCGAGCTCCATGCTCTCGCCTTCGTGGTCGGCTACGAGCTCATGCTTTTCACGAGCGAGATCGGCCTTTTCGGTATCGGCCTGCGAGTGTACAGAAACATACTCGCCGGCCGCCATCGACATCGCGCCGGCGACGAGGCCAGCCAAGCCGGCGATCATGACCGCCGACTTCCCACTCTCCGCTGCCGCTACTCCGACGATCAAACTAGCGGTCGAAACAATGCCGTCGTTCGCCCCGAGCACAGCCGCCCGAAGCCACCCTATACGATCCGTTCGGTGCCGCTCGCGATGATGCGCAAAGCGATTCAAGGATTCAGCCATGCCGATAGGTTAGACGCTTCGGCAGAAACTCGCAATCGAGGATCTAATACTAGGGGTGAAACTTTGAAGGGACATTCGCACGGCCCCATTTGAGCGCACTTGCCATCCAAACCAGCTCGTCGAGAAAACCGTGAACGCGCTTTTCATAGGCGTCATCGAGAAGATTGCCATTCTCGTCGAACTTACTCTTGACGGACGGAAAATTGAGATCGGTAAAAGTAGCAGTGAGCCCGAGCTCACGAACCATCGGGACGCAGGCTTCGATCACACGCGTTCCGCCCCACGGCCCTGCGGAAACGCCGACAAACGCAACGGCTTTATGTATGTACTCTTTCAGCAGCAGATCGAGTACGGCTTTCAGGCTTCCCGGATAGCCGTGATTGTACTCCGGGGTGACTATCACCAGACCGTCGGCCTTGATGATCGCGTCACGCCACTCGGGAAAGTGGTGGCCGATCTCAGTGCCGTACTCGCCATGCGGCAGCTCGAAGTCGCCGACGTCGAAAAGCTGGGTCTCGATCTCTTCACGCTCCTGCATCTTTGAAAAGACCCAGCGCGCGACATTCTCGCTCTCGCGATTCATTCGAGGCGTACCCAAAATCAAAGGGATGAAAAGTTTTGCGTCTTGCGCCATATCTTTTCATCCCTTCTACACGGATTCTTATTCCGTTTCAAATGCAGGTTTCAAAATTAGAACTTCCCGGGCCCCTGGATATCGTGTCCGGATACGGCATTTTGAGTTAGACAGGAGCCGAGCGAACCCGTAGTGATCTTGTTTTAGTCCGCGTTTAGCACTCGGGCAACCGTCTCTTTCTTCAAGCCGATGCCTTTGCGATTGTTGTAATCGATAAGCGATACTTGCGGATCGCGCCACGCGTCGAGATGTCCGACCTGATGGACACATTGGATCGTGCACGTCGGAGCACACCATTTTTCAGTGATGTATTCCCGCTCCATGTCGGCGTGAGTGTATTCGAGCAGAGGAATTCCCGGCGTGCCTCTCTGTTGCGAGCACCAGTTGACCATGCCGAATTCATCGATGTACAAGTAACGAGCGCCCGCTCGACAACGCCATTCGTATTCCTTACCTTCGACGAGATCGTCCTGAAACCAATTCCACCGAGCGTATGAGCTCTGTCCCTTGCTCTTGATCTCTTTGTAAACTTCCTTTTCGCGATCCGTCAGGCCTTTGTTCAAACCGTCGCCGTCGTGAATGACACCGACCGTAGATGAAAACCCGAGCTCGCGCGCACGGTTGGCGATTATCAAAGCGTCGTCTGGATTGGCGACACCACCGCCGACAACCGAATTAATGTTGACCTTAAATTTTGCATAGTCGCGCAGGTTTACGAGCTTTGCGTCGAGAACCTTGAGACTTTTCTTCGAAACGTCATCAGGCGTTACGTTATCGATAGAGATCTGAAGATAATCGAGACCCGCCTCATTGAGCGTCTTAACCTTTTCAGCTTGAAAATAATATCCGTTCGAGATCAGCCCGGCGATCATCCCGTGATGGCGTATACGGGCGATGATCTCGTATATCTCCGGGTGCATCATCGGTTCACCGCCGGAGATCGTGATGACGGAGGAACCGAACTCGGCGAGTTTATCGATCCGCCCGAGCATCACATCGATCGGCACCGGATCACTGGTCTTGTCGTACTCGTTGCAGTATGTACACGATAAATTACACCGCCGCATCGGCACGATGTGCACGAGCACCGGGTGTTTTGTCGAGGCGAACGCCCGGACCGTGTGCCGCACGCCGCGTGTAAATCTGCTGAAACTACTTGCTTTAGGCATTGATTAAAATCACGAGCTCAAATCAAATTTGTAATTATAGAAGCTCGGCCTGATGTTTTCAAACCAATGAAAAAGGCTCCGGCAGTGGTTCACGCCGGAGCCGGTTGGAAAATTGTGTCAAAGTCCTTAGCCCTGGACTATCTTTACATCCTTCGGCGGATCGATCGTGAAGACACTCGCCTTTACCGTCGTATTCTTCTTTATGTCGGAAAGCAGGATCGTCGTCGTGTCATTATTCTTCTCAACGACCTTCGCCTGAACGGGCATACCGTCTGCATCGACCCAAAGATCAGCCGACTTGTAGCTGGTCGTTTTGATTGGCGTTAATTTCAGATGGAACGTTTTGACTCCGCCATTGACCGTCTCGTCGCCAAGGTAATCCACCTTGTAATTCGCACTCAAGTCCGCCTTGGACATGGTCATAAACGCCAATGCGCCACCGGTCTTGGCGCTGTTCTTAGCTCCGTCGACCTTGCCAACGATCGCCTGCTTCGCCTTCGGGCGATATAGAACGTATTTTCCGTTTGCTACGGCGAGATGCTCAACAATCGGTTTTGACCAGTCGATCCGGACGTAGATCTGTTTTTGCGAACGCCCGGGCAAATAGTTGAGCTCCCCTTCTGAAAGGTCTGTCTCGCCCAGCACTGAGTCGCGCTTCTCCATTTTAATATTGCTCTTCAAACTAGTAAGCGATTTGTTATTGTCGTCCATCCGCTTGAGGATCTTCCGGAGAACATCCTGAGCTGAAGTCTCGCTGGCCGCCGCATTGAACAAGAATGCGATCGCGATCGCCGGGAGTATAAATCTAAAATATTTATTCATAAAAACGTTACTCCTCAAGAAAAAAGTCAGAGTCGTACGACCTGACCTCTAACCTTGAGCCTAATATAATATCCAAATTCTAACGAATATCAATCTCGTACACGGTTTCACCTTCCGATGTTTCCCGCTTTCGCCAGTCGACCACCTCGGCTTTTGGATTGCCTGATAGGACCCTCACTCGTTGCTCAAGGACCGATCTATCCGGAGAGAAATCAGTTTGTTTGACGATCAGACGCGACGTCTGCGTTGCAAACGAATCAGTTCGATTGAACCATTCTTTCGGGGTAAGAAAGATAAAGGCGACGATTACAAGGCAGAATACGACATAAACCGAAGTTTCGCGGCTGTAGTTCCAAAGAATTACTCTTTTCAGTCGTTCCATCAACATCAGTCGCTTGCTCGTTGTTCGTGGTTCGTTGTTCGTTGTTCGTTGATCGTTGCAACGTTCAACACTGCCGTCCCCGTCTCCTGTCTCCCCGTCTCCTGTCTCCTGTCTCTCGTCTCCCGTCGACTTACTCCACTACCAGGCCATCGCGCATT